>DASXTD010000059.1:0-11945 GCA_036505655.1 Chloroflexota bacterium | reverse complement strand
GTGGTCACGCGCTCGACGACGGCGGGGTCACGCCAGGAGTCAGCGGCCGGCAGCTTGGAGCTCAGAAACCAGAGATCATCGAACTGGTTCTGCGCGGGCTCGTAAGCGAGGCCGGGCGGATCACTCCCGGCCTCGAAGTCGGCTAAGGCCTTGAGGAGGAACTGGCGCATCGCGGCGATATGTGCGTCGGTGACGCCGAGGTGCTCCTGTGAACGATCGATGATGGGGCCCATGCTCTCAGTCACGCAGGCGTCCTGTGTATTGTTGCTGGCATCTATTCCGCAATAGACGCGCCCGGAGCGTTGCGCCTCGCGGTCGATGAGGTAGTCGTTGGCGCGATTGGCGAACTTCCTAAAATCGGGGCCGGCTTGGGGTTCCTCGTTGATCTGGGGCGGAAGCGTGCGGCCACAGTGCACGTTGAAGCGCCACACGTTGTAGTCGTCGGCGGGCACCTGATAGACAGAGAACCAGCCGTCCAGCTTACCGTCAATCACTTTACCGTTGGGGATGTTCCCGATACACGGCATGACGAAGACGTTCGTGCGCACGAGGTTGGTCTTTTCATCCTGGTGGAAGATGGCGGCAGCGCGGACGCCCCACGAGGTGTGCTCGAGATCGATGTCCGGAGAAACGTTGCGACGTGCTTTCTGGTTGGAGCTGACGCGGTCACCGCGCCAATGCAGGTAGGGCGAATGGGCTGGATCGCAGTCTCCCTCCAGCCCTTGCAACCAGTTGCATTCGTTGTAGAGCTTGGGGATGATGCGCACATTCTCGGCCGGGAGTGTGAACCAGGGGAGGTTGGGGACCAGGGGCATTTTTTCTTTCGGTCCCATGTAGGTGTAGATGAGCCCGTTCACCTCCTGGCAAGGATAGGCTCGATGCTTCACGTGATGCTTGAGCATGCTGTTAGCGGGCTCGGCGGGCGTATCGACGATGTTGCCCTCGACATCATATTTCCAGCCGTGGTAGATGCAGCGTAGGCCGCATTCTTCGTTGCGTCCGTAGAAGAGCGAAGCGCGTCGGTGCGCGCAATTCTCGGCTAACAGTCCTACCCGACCGTCGGTGTCGCGGAAGGCGACCAGGTCCTCGCCGAGCAAGCGCACTCGGACCGGAGGGCAATCGGGCTCGGGGATCTCGGTCGAGGTCAACGCGGGCAGCCAGTAGCGGCGCATCATCTCACCCATAGGTGTGCCCGGTCCGACCCGAGTCAGCCGCTCGTTTTCTCGAACGGTCAGCAATGCACTCTCCTTTGACGGCCCCGATTACCCACCACCTCAGGCTTGCCTGCCAATCCCGCTCTGTTCATTTTGCTCTCGACTCCTTAACGCACAGCCCAGGCTGATTCCGATGTGTTGACGGTCTCGTGCATATACTGACGCCAGTCGAGTGAAGCCGGAATGACTTCCTTGCGGGCCGCCGCGTGTTCGAAGTGATTGTGTACCGGGTCGTGAATCAGGTGGGGTGGCTCCTTCCCGTCCTGCACGTCCCGAATCGCTTGCAACATCACCTTGCGGGCAGCCACGATTCCCCGCTCGTTGTAACTGAGATGCTCCTTGGTGCGGTCCTGGATCGCCCCCTGACTTTCGGTTACCCAGGTGTCGTGGACGTTGTTATTGAGGCCTAGCCCGGCGTAGGTGCTGGCCTGCATCTCCCCGCGGTCCTGCAGGTAGCGGTTGGAAGCCTGTCGCACCAATCGGTAATCTGAAGTCATCCCTTCGAGGTCGCCGCCACGACCGTGTGAGGCCAAAGGCGATCGTCGATTGAATCGGATGTGGTACTTCCAGTGGCTCGTGTCATCGATCGGCACGTGCCAATGCACGGTGTAGCCGTCCTTGTAGCCCGTGACGAAGCATACGGCTGGAAACAGGAAGTTGGTTGCCTTGATGAACATTCGATCCGGCGGCACCTGACGGATCGAATACACGCAGACGCCGTAATCCGTCTCCTCCGGTTCGATCAGAGGAGCCCCATCATTGGCCTGAATGGCTCGCGTGGAATCCTCGTCGTCGGTGGCCACCCGGTGGAGGAACGAATGATGCTGTGAGTCGAGATTCGCCTCGTTTCCCTGTAGATAATTGCAGTCCTGAAACGTCTTGCCGGTCACCCGGTGCGCGGTTGGTACCGTGAGTGCTTCGTAGGCTGGAAGCAAAGGCGGACCGCCGGGCCCCAAATAGGCGAAGATCACATCGCCAACTTCCTGGCATTCATAGGACGGATGTCTGATCTTCTCATGGAATGTACTGTCGGCCGGTTCGCCAGGTTGCTCCAAGCAGCGGCCGTGGACATCGTAGAGCCAGCCGTGATAGATGCAGCGCAGACCACCATCTTCCAGGCGGCCATAGCTGAGGTCGGCCCCCCGATGCGAGCAGTGTACGCCCAAGAGTCCTGGACGACCCTGGTCGTCGCGAAAGAGCACGAGATCCTCACCCAGTAGCCGGATCGGAAGCGGCGGGCCACCAGCGGGCAACTCCTCGGACAGGGCAGCTGGCTGCCAGTATCGGCGCATAAAGTCACCACCGGGGGTGCTCGGACCAGTCCGCGTGAGCAGCTCGTTGTCTTCAGCGGTCAGCATGTCAGACTCCTTCCGTTACGTTTCGGGCTTGGAACGGTTTCAACTGAAATGCGTAGCCGCGAGTGCTGGAGTCGGAGTCCAGCGAATGCTCGGCAGGAGCCCTTCAATTGCCTCAGCTGGCCGCGGCGGGCGCGCTGGAATCGGCATCCGATAGAGGCTGGCCACCGTCCGGCAGACTGCCTTCGATCGCGCGTCGGGCGAAAGATCGCCCAGGATGCGCGCGATGGTAGCGTCCGACTCTGGCCAGATGCACTTCTCATGTGGGTAGTCGTTGGACCACATGAAGCTGTCCGCGCCCCAGTAAGGAAGCAGCTGCCCTCCGATCGTGTCGTCCAGGAACGTCGCGAAGCCTTGTCGATAGAAATAGTCGCTCGGCAGAGCCTTCAGCCGCGGGCCGACGCCCTGAATATACCGCCGGTCGAATTCTTCTTTGAGCCAGTACGGAATCCAGCCGACTCCCACTTCTGCGACTCCGACTCGGAGTCTTGGATAGCGTTCGAGCACTCCGGATCCGATGATGTCTGACAAGGCATTCATGGCCGCCACCAGGTTCCGGTGGGGTCTGATGGGTGGCGACGTCGGACCAGGTTCGGCGGGCCGTGATTGGCGCCTGCTGGTGGCACGTTCGCTGATTGGAGCCCCATCGACGGTGGGTGGGCCGGCATTGATATGCATGCTTACTGGCGTCTGCGATTCCTGGCAGGCGGCCCAAAAGCGTTCGTAGTGAGAAGAGTAGAAGGGGAGCTCGTCCGGCGGCACTAACCAGATGGTTGCGCCGACCAGGCCGGCCTTGCGACATCGGTTGAGCTCGCTGGTTGCCCAGTCGATGTCCCACAACGGGAGGATGGCCTGCCCCCATAAACGGTAGGGGGCTTCGCCGCAAAAATCTATCAGCCAATCGTTGTAGGTGCGGGCATAGGCGGCTGCGAGCTTTGGATCCCGGGTTCGGTAGGCGCCCATCCCCAGGCTTGGGTAGAGCACCTCGGCGCTGATGCCGTCGTGGGCCATGTCTTTCAGCCGTTCTTTAGGATCCCAACCACCGGCCCGGGTATGGTGGCCTGCTCCTACCTGGAGACCCGGGAATCGGAGCGCCTGGTCTCGCAGAGCCGGTGGCAGGCGAGTTTCCCAGAGATCGAATGGCTCCGCCATATGGGAATCCGCGGAGATATGAACCTCTTCTATGGCGTTGGTCGGGGTTGGTTGACTCATCGAATCCTCCCTGAAGATTGCCAGGAGGTCGGACAGGGCTTCGCCGCCCGAGGCAGCCGCTCGTTTTCCTCCGCGGTAAGCATGAGACTTACTTCGCGTCCATCACCGAGGGGCGGTCGCCGTGGTCCACACCTTCGGCCCTGATGCGCTCCCAGCCCGACCATGGGGTCGTGGGCAGGCCCTCCGCGAGTGCGCGCAGCTCGCGCTCGTACACCTGACGAATCAGGAGGATACCTACGTCGGTGCGCCCGAGCGTCTCGTGAGTGCGGTCTTCCATGGCGCCCTGTCCAGCCAGCACCAGGTCATCCTCGATGTGCGTGATGTCTGCGCGGTCCTCGATGTCCTGCGCGCGCATCTTGCCCGCTAAGATGGCGGCTACGATCTCCGGGGTCTTGACGCGAGCCTTGGCCTTAGCTTCCTCCATCTGGCGCGATTTCGCGAGGTATGCCTCGCGGGCCTCGGGCTTGATATGGACTGCCAGCACGCCTATATCCCAGTAGGAGGTGTCGTCGATCGGGACCTTCCAGACCAGACGATCCCGAGTGGCCAGCTCTTCCCTGTAGCGCGCCCCATTGGGCGTGAACATGATGTTGGGCATGATCAAATGTAGGCGATGGAGCGTCCCGTTGGGCCGTCGGCCAGTCTCCTGGACGCCGTACTCGGTCTCCGCGGCCTCGATGTCGGGGCGGGGCAGCTTGTCGTACTGAACGAAGTTGCCGCGGTGAGCGAAGAACAGATGCGCTTCGTCGGCCACGAGCTCGATGCGACGGAAGTAGTTGGAAGAGCAGTACTCTGGCGGGAGGGCCTCAACCACAGCATCGGCCGTCTCGAACTGAGGAAATCTGGGCAGGGGCGGCGCCGGGTCTTCGCCCAGGTACGCAAAGATGTAGCCAAGGTATTCCTCGACGGGATAACCCTTGATCCGCACCTGGTCGCAGAAGGGCTCTGGCTCCACCGGCTGTTCCACGCACTGCCCGGTGCCGTCGTACATCCATCCATGGAAATGACAGCGGATGTTCTCGCCTTCCACCCAGCCCGTCGAAAGCTGGGTGAGCCGATGGGCGCAGCGGAAATCGACCAGGTAAGCCGAGCCACTCTCTCCCCTATAGAGCGTGAAGTCCTGATTCAGAATCTTGATAGGGAAGGCGCGGCCAACCGGCAGGTCCTCGGAGCGATAGATCGGCTGCCAGAAGGTACGCAGATACTTACCCGCCAGCGTACCAGACCCGATGTGATCGAAGTCTTTCCAGTCGGCCTCCGTAAAGCGCGTGATGGGCTCTGCTATCGTCGCCATGAGCTCCTCCTCATCTGCGTCGTGAGTGCGTCTACCCGCCCGTCCGGAGGGCGAATCGGTATTGCCTTAGAAATCGATCGGTACTATGCCTCCAGATGCTACCTGGTTAGGTCCCATTGGGCGGCATTCCAGGTAATCGCGGTGACATCTAGCTTTTTGGTGAGCACACTCAAGATGCGCGAGCTTACTGCCGCCGGCTCGGTGTCATAAAAGATCGGCAGCATCACGAGCTGGTCCGAAACGTGGTGCAAGATCTGGGCCAGCAATTGGGTTCGCTCGGGCTGCGGAATGGTGGCGAAGTACCTGCCGACCAGGTCATCGAATTCCCGATTGAGGTAGTTGGGGCCGGTGGCACCGCGAAAGTTGTTCTCAGCACGCGGCACGTTGGTAATGCGGAACAGGGCGAGATTGCCGGGATCAGTCGGCTGGCGCGACACCTCGAAGCCGGGTCGGGTCGCGCGGTAGACGATATCGGATGATCGCTGAGGCGGGATCGCAACGGTGGTTACCGCCACGCCGGCTTTCTGCCAGTAATCGGCTATTGAAAGCATCGCGCTTACGTGGAGCTCGGTGCCTGCGCCGGTGCGGATCTCGACGGCGAGGGGTTGGCCTGCCGCGCTTCGGAAGGCTCCCTCGGAGCCGCGCGAGTAACCGAGGGCGCTGATCATCTGAACGGCACGGGCTGGGTCATACTCGTAGGAGACGAAGCTGGACTTGACGGCGTCGAACCGGGGGTCGGTGGGGCCGAGCCAGGTCTGTGCAGGACCCACGAGACCGAGCTGGATGGTGTCGGCCATGGCTTGCCGGTCCATGCCGTACATCAAGGCCTTGCGGAACTGAGCATCCCCAATCACGGGCGGATCGGGGTCGATGAACTGCGGATGCATGAGGATCCAGGCCACAGCCGGATTTTCCACACGGCCGCCCTTCCACTGATTGGCCAGCTCAGCCGCCTGCGAAATCGAAAGGCCCCGGCCGGCCGTGAGCTCGACGGCACCCGCGAGCACGTTGGACACCATCAGGTTGCCGTCACCCATGAAGCGGACTTCGATCTCGTCCAGCTTGGGCCGGCCCAGGACGTACCCATCGAAGGCGGCTAGCACAGCGTGGCTGCCTGGTTCCCACTGGCGGATCCGGAAGGGCCCGGCGCCTACGAAGTCAGTGTTCCAGAGGGTCATGTCCAGGAAGTTTGCCTTGTTGCCCTGGTAGGCTGCTTCGGCCAGATGCCGAGGCAACGGATAAATGAGGTCGCGGCTGAACAACGCGTCCGCTTGGATGAATGGACCCTTCCAATCTACGGTCACCACGCCGGGGTCGTTGGCTTCGATCCGCTCGATGGAAGCGTAACCGGGACTCTTGCGAATGGAAATGTCTTCATCTCGGACCACTTGGGCCGCGAACAGGACGTCGGCGGCCGTGAACGGAGTGCCGTCCTGCCAGCGTGCACCCGGCTGGATCTTCCAGGTGGTGCGCATGCGGCCGTCCGGAAAGACCTCCCATAAGCCGTTCTCGAGACTGGGGACGGCTTCGGCGAGCTGGAGGATGGGATCGCCGTCGGCCCCAATCTGGATGAGGCCGGCGTGGACCAGGTCTTGAAACTCTTTGGCACCCCGCTGGCCCAAGCCCCCCAGCAGAATGTTCTTGGGTTCGTCAAAGATCGCGACAGTTATTCGCTTCGCAGCCGCGGATACCGGTTGGCCAGGCCCGGATGCTGTTGAGCTAGCGGGTTGGGTTGGGGTACACCCCCCGATGAGGGCGGTACCTGCAAGAAACAAGGCTATGGCTTTGAAAGACTGGCGCATCAGGCTTGTTCGAACACCGACACGCGAGGTCGCCCCACGCCTGCGTCCTCAACGAACAGGTCTTCCCAACCGGACCATTGCTTGAGGGGCCGCCTTTCAGCCAGGTTCCGAAGCTCCCGCTCCCAGACCTGGCGAATCATCACGATGGCGACATCTGCGCGTCCCAGGACCTCATGGTCGCGGTCTTCGAGCGCGCCCTGACCATTGAGGACCAGATCGTCTTCGATGTGGGTGATGTCGGTTCGGTCCTCCACCTCTTCGACTCGCATCTTGCCGGCCAGGATGGCCTCGACGAACTCTGGAGTCCTGGCCCGGGCAGGCGCCTTGGCAGCCTCAATCTGCTTCGAGCGCCCGAGGTAGGCCGCCCGCGCCTTCTCATCGCTGATGTGTACGGCCAGGATTCCGATGTCCCAGTAGGACGTGTCGTCGATGGGGACCTTCCACACGATGCGATCGCGGGTGGCTAGTTCCTCGCTGAAGCGGGCGCCATTGGTCACGTACATGATGTTGGGCATGACCAAGTGGGTCATACGGAGCGGACCGGTGGGCCGAGCAGCGGTGGTGAGCACACCGTAGTCGGTTTCATGGCCTTCGACATGCGGGATGGCGAGGTCCTGGTACTGTGTGAAGTTGAACCGGTGCGTGAACAACAGATGGGCCTCATCCGCGGCTGTTTCAACGCGCCGGAAGTAATTGGAAGAGCAGTACTCGGGAGGGAGGGCTTCGATGACTGCGTTGGGATTCTCGAACTGCGGATAGCGGGGCAGGGGCGGCGCCGAGCCCTCGCCGAGAAAAGCAAAGATGTAGCCAAGATATTCCTCGACGGGATAGCCGTTGATCCGCACCTGGTCGCAGAACGGCTCCGGCTCGACGGGCTGGTCCACGCACTGACCGCTGCCGTCGTACATCCACCCATGGAAATGGCAGCGGATGTTCTCGCCCTCCACCCAGCCGGTGGAGAGCTGGGTGAGCCGATGCGCGCAGCGGAAATCGACCAGGTACGCGGAGCCACTCTTGCCCCGATAGAGGGTGAAGCCCTGGTTCATGATCTTGATGGGGAAGGCACGCCCGGCGGCCAGGTCCTCGGAGCGGAAGATGGGCTGCCAGAACGTGCGCATGAAGCGACCGGCCAGCGTACCGGGACCGGTGTGGTCGAAGTCTTTCCAGTCGACTTCGGTGTAGTACGCGGCAGGTAAGTCGGTCACCACCATCGGCCGTCTCCTCGGTGAGCGCTCGTTTCTGAGATGGTCAGCACGGCCGAGACCGCACGATGGCCGAGTGTACGTCGGCCCCGGGCGCCTCGCCAGTGGCTGGAAGTGGGCTCCGGCTAGCTGATCACAGTCCAGTGATGGTTTGCCGTCACGCCAGACCTGAGAGGGCCTGGCGGACCAGTCCTCGAGCCGGATCGCCACCCGACGGCACGCGCTCGCGCTTTTCGGCGAAGCGGATGATCTGATTGCGGTTAGGGTCGCGGATCACTCCGAGCGGGTCGTCACCGCCGCGGACGATCCCGATCTGCTCGGAGAGCAGTTCGCGGAAGAGCACGACGCCCTGGTCGGTGGCGCCGAGCCGCTCGATGGATCGATCTCGGATCGGCCCCTGCGTCTCCCAGGCCATGGAATCCTGGTTGCCATTGTCTGACATCGTAAAGTCGCCGTTCTCGTCCTTGAACTGGTTGTAGGTGAGCGGAATCTCGGTTTGTTGGTTCTCGCTGCCATCTTTGGAGGGGTCGAATCCGATCCACAGGGTCTGAGAATGGGTGTCATCGATGGGTACGCGGTAATGCAGGCTCATGTTGCCGCTCTTGAGATGGTGGCGGAGCACGTTGGGGAAGATGGCGGTGCCGCTCTCTTCCCAGCGATCGCCTGTCTTATCCGCTAGCAAGGACCGCTTCATGATTCCCCACTCGCACGGCTCGAATTGGATTTCGAGCATGGGTGGGTCCAACTCGAGGCGCCGACCGAGATTCAAGTAGATGCTCATGTAGTGATGGAGATAGTGGTTGTGGGTAGGATCGACGTTGGTCTCCATCATCTGGAGCCAGTTGCAGTTGAGTACCGGGTCGATTTCCAGGCGCCGACTGCCATCGCGGCGGGCGATGACGTCGTAGGCAGGGAACAGCGGCGCCGGCTGGGGGCCCAGGTAGAGGAAGAGCAAGCCAGCGTGCTCCTCGACGGGATAGGCTGGATGATGAATGGTGTAGCGCATCATCGATTGGGCGGGCTCGAAGGGCTGCTCGACGCAAGCGCCGGACTTGTCGTACATCCAGCCGTGGTACGGGCAGCGAATGCCTGCGTCCTCAACGAAGCCGTAATAAAGAGATGCTCCGCGATGCGAGCACTGCTCGGCCACGCAGCCGTAGCTCCCGTCAACCGGCAGAAAGACGACGAGGTCTTCTCCGAGGAGTCGGACCCGTTTCTTGGGATGCTCCGGGGTCAGATCTTGAGCTGGGCAGACCGGGTGCCAGTACCGGCGCAGCAAATCGCCGCCCGGAGTGCCTCGCCCAACGAGTGACAGCCGCTCGTTTTCCTCGGTCGTTAGCATGCCCGCCCCCCTGTTCGTGCTTACGGGTTGCTACTGGATTGCTCCGGCACCTTAGGACAACCGCGAGGTGGGCGCAACCGTGCGAAACGGATCATCACGAGATCGTGATAGCTAGTCGCGATCCCACAAATAGGCGTTGCGCGACATCGGCCCGAAATTGTCGCCCAGATAGTCGTCCAGAGCACGCACTCCTTTGCGGACCGCGGCGTGGCTGACGATGAGTAGAGCGGTAAGACAGGCAAGTCGTTGGTGAGGATGTCTGACAACTCCTGGAACAGCGGCCGCTGGCCGACCTCATCCGGGGTGCCGGCGAGGGAGGCGAAGACCTGGTCCAGCCTGGGGTTCATATAGTGCTGGGTGTTGGATCCCGAATAGCGGTTCTGGGGAGTGGCGTCCGCGGTGGATAGTAGGCGGGCGAAGAACCCTTCACGGGCACTGTTGGCGTTGCCGCGGAAGGCCGGCAAGGTGGCGATGTACTCCTTGTCGGCGACCAAAGCGGCTTGAATGTCCACTTCGTTGACCTGAGCGCCCAGCACGCGCCAGTACTGGGCGATGATGGCTCCTTCTTTGAAGTACGGTTCCTGAGCTACGAGGTCGATAGCAACTAGCTCACCACTCGCGTTGAGCAGACGACCATCGGATGCTCGTTGCCAGCCCACCGTCTCCACCTGCTGGGCGGCGACTTTGGGGTCATAGGCGTACCGATTGAGCGGCTGCCCAATCCACGCCACCCGGGGGTCCGAGTCGGGGAGATAGGAGCTGGCCGCTGTGTTCGAAACTCCGGGCAGCAGTGCCTCGCGCAGCGCATCCCGATCCAGGGCCCGTAGCAATCCTCCCCGAGTGCGAATGTCACGGATCTCGGTGGGCCGAGCGAGCTGGGGATCGAATTGGATCTCTTCAAAACGTAGGGCGCCGGGTGCGAAGACGACGCGGCCTCCGCCGTTCTGTTTCCAATCGCGATCCAGCTCGAGCCCGCCGTCCGCGGTCAGCGCACCATGAGCGGCCATGTCCACGGCGCCCGCTTGGATGTTGGCAAACAGCACGTTCGGGTCACGGATGATGCGCATAACGACTTTGTCGACCCTGGGCCCGCCTAAGAAGTAGTCATCGAATCGCGCGAAGACGAGCTCTTCTCCGAGACCATAGTCCATCAGGCGGAACGCGCCGGTGTTGACGTATTCATTAGTCCAGTAAGCCAGGTTGCGGAAGGTCCCTTTGTCGCCTTCGAAGCTCGGAGCGAGGAGGTGGCTGGGAAGAGACCAGAACTGGCGCAGTGCGAAGTGGAACGGGTCGTAGTAGGTGGTCTTCCAGGTGACGACTGCCGAGGAATCGTCTATTGCCTCGATGCTCTGCACGTTGTCGAGCTGGGCGGACAACTGGAGGCCGACGTCGCGATCGCGATAGACGCGAAACGTGAAAGAGATGTCGTGGGCCGTGAACGGAGCGCCATCGTGCCATGACACCCCCGGCCGCACGGTCCAGGTGGTCTGCATTCGTCCGTCAGGCAATAGGCGCATGCTGCCGTCGTCCAGCGAAGGGAGCTGGCTTAAGAGCCTAGGCTCCGCGTTGCCAGCTTTGTCCGTGGTGAACAGAGGGCTGGTGTGGATCTCGTGGAGGGGGAAGGTGCCTCCGGCGGCGCCCGTGTCCCAGGCGCCAAATGCCTTCACAGGCGCCGTGCCAGAGACGATGATGGTCTTCGAGGCGGCTGGGGCGGGGCTGATCTGGTCCGCTGGGTCCACGCGCGCCGGGGAGGCGCACCCCGCCGCCACCAGGAAAAGTAGGCCCCCGACCAGCTGCTTCATATCTCCAACCTTCCTAGCCAGCCTTAGATGCAGTAGCGCGGCAATAATAAGCCCTCATTTCGAGGGTAGGAGGACGGGCTCGTGGCGAAGATCGCGCTCGCGTTTGCCAGTTCACACGGAAGCATGCTATCCGCGCCGCTAGCGGAATGGTCGCGGTGGGAAGAGCAGGATAAACGGGACCGGCGCTTCGACTACGCAGGCTTGTTGGCGCAAGCCCGACCAGGACTGGAGACAGAGATAGCGCCAGAGAAGAAGGCCGAACGCTTCGCGGCGGTACAGGAGAGCATGGCTCGTTCGCGGTCGCTTCTGGGCAACGTGGAGGCCGACGCCTATCTGGTGATCAGCAATCCCCACGGAACGACGGGCGTGAACCGCCCGGCGGCTACCTTCGGGGTCTATCTGAGCGAGTCAGCCTCGAAGCTCGCCCGCACCGGCGACGTCTCTGCACCGAGCTCAGATCGCAGAACGGTGGTTGCATCCGAAGCAGTTTCGGTTGAGGCCGACTCCGATGCTTATGTCACCTATCCGGAGCTTTCCGACCATCTAGCCAGCAGTCTCATCGCAGATGGCTTCGACCTCGCCGTGACTTATCAATCATCGCCCTCAGCCGGGATCGAAGGCCACGAGTTCACCAACGTCTACGGCATGTTCGCACTGGATCGCGCGGTCCCCATCATTCCGTTCATGATCAGCCGTTATCAACCCAACCAGGCCACGCCCGC
>DASXTD010000058.1:0-3684 GCA_036505655.1 Chloroflexota bacterium | reverse complement strand
ATGCGCGACCATTTGAGCCTTCAGGTCGCCGACCATGGGACCGTCGAGGGGCAGCTCGATTACCGCCATCCCGCGCCCGCTCACGTCAACGGCGGCCATAGCCAACGCCTCATCCATCGGCACAATGGCGTGAGCCATGCGCCGGATTCCGCGCCCATCGCCGACCGCTTGGTGGAATGCCTGACCCAGGGCCAGCGCCACGTCCTCGACAGTGTGATGCTCATCGACGGCCAGGTCGCCCGTGGCTCGCACGTCCAGGTCGAACAGGCCATGACGGGCTAGCGAATCCAGCATGTGATCCAGGAAGTGCACGCCCGTAGCGATCTTCGCCGTGCCCTTGCCGTCCAGTGCCCAGGTTACTTCCACGTCCGTCTCACGGGTGACCCGATGGACGTGCCCCACACGGGGGGTTGTTGCTTTCTCCATTAGCCCGCCTTGATCATCGGATTCAACCTTGCGGCGGCAGTTTCCTCCCGAGGCCGCTCCGCTCCCCTAACGGATTCCACTTTGCCGTCCGCTCGGCCGTTTTCCCCCGAGGCCGCTCCGCTCCTCCGCCCATTGTTCCAGGGACCTCACCACTGCGTCGGTGTCCTCGGATCGACCCACCGTGATACGGATCGCGTCGGCCAATCGTGGATGGTTGTAGGCCCGCACGGCTATGTCCGATCCAGCAAGATGCGCTTTGAGTTCTGCGGCCCGACCAGGCGGCGTTCCCACCAGCAGAAAGTTGGCCAACGAGGGCCAGACTCGCAGTCCATCAATGCTACCCAGGCCCGCCGCCATGCGCTCGCGTTCCGCAACGATGCAATGGACCCGAGACTGGAGCAACACCAGGTCTTCAAGGCTAGCCCGCACTGCCGCTTCCGCCGCCAGATTGACGTTGAAGGGCGGCTTGATCTTCCACAAGTGCTGCAGCGCGCTGGAGGGGAAAACGCCATACCCCACCCGCAGCCCCGCCAGGCCGGCCCACTTGCTGAACGTGCGTAGGACTACCAGTCGGTCGTACTGGACAGCGCGGCTGCACCACGATTCCTGGCCGCTGAACTCGACATACGCCTCATCCAGGACCACCAGCGGGCCCAGCTCCAGCAGGGCATAGACAGTCTCGGTGCTAACCATATTCCCGGTCGGATTGTTGGGCGTGGCCACAAAAATCATGCGCGTTCGCGGAGACAGCGCCGCGCGCACCGCCGACATGTCCACGGTCCAATCTTCGGCCCGCGCAGCTTCGATAAGCTCGCCACCGCACAGCTCGGCGGAGAACCGGTACATGCCGAACGTTGGCGTGCAATCGATGATCTCGTCGCCAGGCTCCAGGTAGAGCCGACACAACAAATCGATCAGCTCGTCGGAGCCGTTGCCAACCATCAATCGATCTGAGTCCACGCTGGCATATCCCCCGATGAGCCGCCGCAGCTCCTTTTGATCGGGATCGGGGTAGTGGTGATAAGTGGAGAACTCACCGAGGGCCTCCAACACACGCGGCGAAGGTCCATAGGGATTCTCATTGGAGTCCAGCTTGATGCGCACCGGCCGCTCGGCGCGGGCTGATTCGGCCGGTGCGTACGGTTCCATGCGCTCGACAGCCGGGCGGGCCCTGAGCCCCTTCATCTGGTCCCATCCTTCGTGTCTTCGAGGCGGGCGGCGATGGCCGCGGCATGGCCGCTGAGTCCTTCGGCGTGCGCCAGGGCTATGGCGGCCCGGGCCGCAGCCTCCTCCTGTTTCGCGTCGTACGCGAAGAGCGGCACCACCTTGATGAAATCATCCAGGCTCAGAGCGGACGCGAAGCGGGCAGTTCCACCGGTCGGCATAATGTGGCTGGGGCCAGCCGTGTAGTCCCCCAGCGCCTCAACCGAGCCCTCCCCCACGAAGATGCCGCCGGCATTTCGGATGCTGGCCAGGTAGTCCCACGGATTGGCCATCGCCAGGCAAACGTGCTCAGGAGCATGATCGTTGGCGAAGGCGATCGCCTCGGTGATGCCTTCCACGATCACGATGGCCCCGCGTCGCTGGAACGACTCGCGCACCACATCGGCACGCGGGGCTTCGCCTAGCAGGCGGTCAAGCTCGGCGAGCACAGAGTCGGCAAACTTTCGACTCAGGCAGACCAGAACCGATTGAGCGAGCGGGTCGTGCTCGGCCTGGGCAATCATGTCAGCCGCCGCCCAGCTCGGATTCGCCGCATCGTCAGCGATCACGATAGTTTCGGTGGGTCCGGGGATGCCGTCGATGCCCACCTGGCCCGCGACAGCCTGCTTGGCCAACACTACGAAGATGTTGCCCGGGCCGACGATCTTGTCGACTTTCTCGACCGTTTCTGTCCCGTACGCCAATGCGGCAATGGCCTGCGCCCCGCCTACGCGGTACACCCGGTCCACTCCCGCGATGGCAGCCGCCGCCAACACAGCCTGGTTCTGTGCGCCGTCCCGCTGGGGTGGGGAAGCGAGAACCACTTCCTCCACACCCGCAACTCGCGCCGGCACGGCAGCCATCAGCACGGTGCTGGGGTAGGCCGCGCGGCCGCCGGGTGCATAGACGCCCACCCGATGTATCGGCACCATTACCTGACCGAGACCATGGCCAGATGAAAAATCGATCCAGGTCTGCCGCCGGCTCCGCTCGTGGAAGGAGCGGATGCGGTCGGCGGAGGTTTCCAGGGCGGCGCGCACTTCCGGGGCTATCCGTTCAGGGGCTCGGGCGATCTCTTCGGCAGGCACGAGCAGATCTTCAGGCTCGGCGCCGTCGAAGCTCCGCGCGTAGTGGCGCAGCGCTTCGTCACCGCGTTCGCGGACGTCGGCGATCACGCGGTGGACCACTTCTTCGGGCGAGAGGTCGGCTCCAAACGTGGCGCGAATGCTCGCCCGGACGGCGTCGGGAAGTGGGCCCTGGGCCGCAATCCGGCTCCTTGCCAGGACACTCCGGGCCTCTAGTGGATCGTCAAAGACGCGAAGCAGCACGCTAGGAACTACGGCCATTTTCGGATCGAGTGGGGCCGATGGCGCGCAAGAGCGCCTCATAGCTCCACGCTTTCTGCTCGAATACATAGGCCAACTGCTGGGTTGTCATATCCGTAGCGCCAGCATGGCGCAACGCGTCCACCGCCTCCTGGAGGCGATCCCGGGCCACAATGACCGTAACCGCAAACCAGTCCTCATCGTCGTGGGGAGGCTTGGGATAGACCCGCGCGATGGTGGGGCCGCGCATTCCGGACACTTCCGAATGAGCCGTTACCTGCCGTGCGACGGACTCGACGCTGTCGCCATGCACGTTCGCGGTGAGGGACATGAAAGTGCGCGCGCGAAGATACGCCTCCATCGCCTCGAGCATGCGGCGGGTTTTTTCCAGCTTGGACGGACTCTTCCCGATCTCGACCCGGTTGGCGATCAGGCACGCCTCAGAGGGGAGAATAGTGCCTCCGCCCACCGCCTTCAAGCGGTTCTCTCGCAACGTCACGCCACTCAAGGTGAGGTCGGCAATCAGCTCGGCGTAGCCCAGCGCAGGCGCCGCTTCCAATGCCCCTTCGCTAGGGACGATCGAAAAGTAGCTGACGCCGTGGTCGTAGAGGAACTGACGGGTCAGGTTTGCGTATTTGGTCGCCACCCGGAACTGGAGAGCCTCGGCGTGCCGTTCCGCGGCTACCTCGGCAAGATCGTGGACGTTCGCAACATCAATCCAGCTTTCCGG
>DASXTD010000057.1:0-2030 GCA_036505655.1 Chloroflexota bacterium | reverse complement strand
GGCGGCCCGGTCCTCGGTCTCCGACAGCTCCTGCTGCAGCTGCAGGAAGGTCTGGCTGGCCTTGAGGTCCGGGTAGGACTCGGCCACCGCGAACAGGCTCTTCAGGGCGCCGCTGAGCATGTTCTCCGCCCCCGCCTGCTGGGCAGGGCCCTGCGCGTTGATCGCGTTGGCCCGCGCGTTGGTCACCGCCTCAAGCGTGCCGCGCTCGTGGGTGGCGTAGCCCTTGACCGTCTCGACCAGGTTGGGGATCAGGTCATAGCGACGCTTGAGCTGCACGTCGATCTGGCTCCAGGCGTTGTCGACCTGGTTCCGCCGCCGGACCAGCCCGTTGTACATGAGGGCGGCGACCACCAGCAGCAGCACGACGATCGCCACGATGACGATGAGGGTGACGGTCACGATCAGGTCCTTTCGCCGGCCAGGGACCACGACGAGAACCGGCCAAGCGAAAGGCGCTGCCGCAAGGCGCCGTGCGGCTACCACCGGTTCAACCGGAGGCTAACCCAAAGCAAGCGGAGCACGGAAGGGCAGCTCGGTCCCGCGCCGCCGCGGCCCCGCCCCAGACCTGCGCCAGTCGGGAGTCAGCCTGTGAGACGGTCTTCAGCTCGGCGACTGGGTAGGTCGTCTGCGCTTGTGCCACCAGATCATCCACCTGCCCGACGGGCTGGCCATCCAGCGACGCCTGCGCCACCCACATCACCACCAGCACGTGGATCCGCTTCCATGACCTGCGCCATACTCACGCCACTCTAGGCCTGCAGGCCGGCGTGCACCCAAAGTTGTCAGCGAACGGCTCGGCCAAACCACCGTGGCCATGACCCTGGACATCTATTCCCATGCCATCCCCGGCCTCCAGCAGGAAGCTGCTATTACCGTCGCCGAACTCGTCAGCGACGGCATTCACGCGGAGCGGCGCTAATCGGCGGCCTGGACGCCAGACGGCCGAGTGGGCTCGGTGCTCGCCAACCGGCACCCGCGAAGCCGGCATCAGCTGCCTCGGGATCCAGACGGCTGAGCTGTCGTGGCCGCAGACAACTGGTAAGGCCGTGCCCTTTCGCGCTCGCAGGGCGAGGAACGCGGCCAGCGCCGGATCCAACGCGTCGTGGGACCACAAATGCATCCATGGGGCCGCGACCGTCTGCTCTGAAGGACGGCGACCCGGTCTTGGACGCCGACCATCGTGGTCTTTGGCAAACACGCCGCTGGTGAGAAGCCGGAGGCCGGCATGCGGATTTACCTCGATCGGGGTGTGACGTTGGCCGCCAGCTCTGCGAAGAGCCGGAACTCGACCTGTATCCATCGGGCACAGTGTCGCCCCGACATTGACGTCCCCCGGATCCCGACAGCAGACGTCCTTTAGTTCAGCCCCAACGCCTTGAACCCGGCCCGGCGAAGGTCGCCGAAGAAGATCAGATCAACGTGCTCGAGAACGTCGGGATTAACCTCCAAAAACTGACGCTTGTTCTCGATGGGGACGAGGGCCCGCTTGGCGCCATTGTCCATGGCAAGCTGCAAAAGCTCGGTGAGGGACCGAACCGGTTTGACGTTGCCCTGGACGCTCATGTCGCCGAGGACGAGAAGGCCGGACTGTGGCGGGGCCTTGCGAAGGACCGAGTACGCTGCGACGAAGAAAGCGATGCCGAGTTCGGCCTCGACCTTGTTGCCGAGGAGATCGATGACCTCGACGTGAAAATCGGATGTGTCCACCTCGCGGCCCACGGTGAAAGTGTTCTTGTTGGCGAGTAGGTAGCTGAAGGCTCGATTGATGGACTCCTTCATGGCTCCGGAGATGCCACCGGCTGGCTTGAGCTTGCCGGTCCCGGACGAAAGCGAGATTTCCAAGCGGTACATGCCCACCGTGCCATCGCCGCCTACCGACGCGCTGTAAACGGTTCCGGGAGCCAAGGGGTCAGGCGAGATGAGGTCCTTGCCGCCCTGCTCGGGCACGCCGACAAACTTCTCCTCACCGGTGTCGCTGTTCTGGTAGCTGAACGAGGTCTGGTAGTACTCGAAGGAGCCCATCTTCTTGA
>DASXTD010000056.1:0-4256 GCA_036505655.1 Chloroflexota bacterium | reverse complement strand
AATTCCAGAAAAAGAGGAGCAGCATCATGGCCACCGCTACGTTGTCGCGCAGCGTCGCACGTCCAATCTCAATCGCTTCTGTGAGGGTTACTGGCCTGGCGGGGTTGGCTTTCGCCGTATCAGTCGCCGCACAGAACATCTGGAGTCAGGCCACCCGGATGATCCCGGATCTGGCCGCACCGGCTGCTGTGGTCCTAGAAAAGGCAACTCAGAACGCTGGCAGCTACGGCTTGCTGTTTTCCTGGGTCGCGGTAAACGTGGTCGTCCTGGCCGTGTTCCTATGCGGCGCCTACGCCCTGTTCAAGGACACTTCGCCCCTCTACGCCAATCTAGTCCTGGTGGGTGGTGCGCTCTTGAGCGTCTTTTTCCCCCTGAGCAACCTGCCGCTCATTGGCATCGTTGCGAGCGGGTCAGGACTAGCGAGCGACTCGGCTATGGTGGGCCTGTTGTGGCAAATGCACCTGGCGGGGTTCGCATTCGCAGAGTTGTCGCTCGGCACAGCCTTGTTCGCCCTGTCGCGCTGTGCGGCAAACACGAACCTTCTACCCGGCTGGCTTTGCTCGCTCGGAGCCGTTGGGGCCGTCCTCCTCATTGGGGCGGCGGTTCCTATCCTGACCGTCGCTCAAGGTTCTCCGATCACGTTTGTCGGCCTGATTGGATTCCTGATCTGGCTCGTGTTCCTGGGCAGCCTCGGCGCGAGCATGTTTCGCACGGCTGACTAGACTGTCATCCTTCCAGGTCCGCGCCCTTTCCTATTGACAGCTATGAACCCGTGGGGCCATTATCGGCGCGTCCAAGTCCAATAGCGGAGCGCGCCCATGGCTAACGAGCTGATTCTCATCGTCGAGGACAACGAGAAGAACCTCAAGCTGGCCCGCGACCTGCTCCAGTACAAGGGCTTCCGCACCATCGAAGCCACCACCGCCGAGGACGGCATCGAATTGGCTCGGACTCAGCAGCCGGATCTGGTGCTGATGGACATCCAACTGCCCGGCATGGACGGCATCGCCGCCCTCCAGGCTCTCCGCGACGATCCCACCACTCGCGATCTGGCGGTCGTAGCTGTCACTGCCTTCGCTATGAAAGAAGACCACGAGCGTTTCCTCAACGCCGGCTTCGTCGGCCACATCGTCAAGCCGATCGACATCAAGACGTTCCCGGACCAGGTCCGCCAGCTAGCGGAAGAAGCGCGGGCAGCGCCCGCCCGGGCTGAGCCTGGACTCGTTGTAGCCAACGAGGCTGCGTCGGACGTCGAGGGCCTTGCCAGCGGGAAAATACTCGTCGTCGACGACACGCCGATGAACATCAAGGTGCTGGAGGCGATCCTCTCGCCCCGCGGCTACAACGTGATCACCGCGACCTCGGGTGAAGAGGCGCTCGTCCAGATTCGAGCCGAGGCGCCGGACCTGATCCTGCTTGATGTGGTCATGCCGGGCATCGATGGCTACGAGGTCTGCCGCCGAGTGCGGTCGGATCCGACCACTTCGATGCTGCCCGTCGTAATGGTGACGGCCAGCGGCGAGGCGGAACGGGTGAAAGGCCTGGAGGCCGGCGCCGATGATTTCCTCCACAAGCCAGTCGACAAGGCCGAGCTCCTCGCCCGGGTGCAGTCATTGCTCCGCATCAAACGCTACCAGGACACGATCGAGAGCCAGGCGACCGAGCTGGCCGATCTGAATCGCACGCTGGAAGCGCGGGTGGCCGAACAGGTCCGGCACATCGAGTCCCTCAGCCAGCTCCAGCGATTCCTCTCGCCCCAGATTGCCGAGACGATCCGGTCGCGGCCGGAGGCACTGGAGACGCATCGTCGTGAAATCACGGTCTGCTTCTGCGATCTGCGCGGCTTCACGGCCTTCTCGGAGACGGCTGAGCCCGAGGATATCATGAGCGTGCTGCGCGAGTATCACGCCGCCATGGGCGAGATCATCTTCAAGCACGAAGGCACGCTGGAACATTTCGCCGGGGACGGTATGATGGTGTACTTCAACGATCCGGTCCCGTGTGACGAGCCCGCCGAGCGCGCGGTCCAGATGTCTCTGGCCATGCGAGATCGGGCGCGCGATCTGACCGCGAGCTGGAAGCGCCGCGGCCACCAGCTCGGTTTCGGCATGGGCATCGCCACCGGCTACGCAACCCTCGGCCGCATCGGCTTCGAGGGCCGGTTCGATTACGGTGCGATCGGCACCGTCACCAACACCGCCGCGCGGTTATGCGGCGAGGCAGCCGCGGACCAAATCCTCATCGCCGAGCGCGTATGGGCGGCCGTCGAGGGCCAGTTCGCCAGCGAGCCGCTCGGGAACCTGGAGCTCAAGGGCCTCAGCCGCCCCATCCCCGCCTACAACCTGCTTGGCCCCGCTGCTCCCAGAGGGACAGGGTAGGACGGCTTGCCCCCTCTCCCCCTGGGAGAGGGTTGGGGTGGCCGGACGTCGCCAGCCGACCTGGGTTTCAGGTCCAGGAACCTTGGTTCTTTAGGCGTCAATTCCTGCGAACAGGTTTCCCGCCAGCCGACCTGGGGTTTCACCCTGTACGTCCCACAGGTGCGCGGAGGCGGCCTGGGGCTCGTTGACGGCCCTGGTGACGGTGACGTTTAGCACGCGGCTCGCGATCATGGTGGGCTGCTGGTCGTAGAACAGGCCCATCACGTTGAGCTGCTCAGAGATGTGTTTGATGACCGCGCCGAGCGCCTGGATCCGCGCCGGCAGCGGAACCGTGGAAAAGTAACGATCCAGCAGCGCGTCGAACTCGGGGTTCATGTAGCGGCTGTTGTTGCCGGTCACCCGGAAGTTGTTTTCGGCCAGCGACGCTCGTGATCCATAGAGGCCGCCCAGCCCGGCCAGGTCGTTCGGGTTGCGGTACATCAGGAATCCAGGGAACTGGGCGATCCAATCCTGCTCGCGCAGCCGCTGCTGGGGAAACACGTTCGGATCGACGCCGACGCCGATGCGCTGCAGGTAGTCAGCCATGGCCAGGATGACCTTCTGGTTCAGCTCAACGGTCGATACCGACCGTGCCTCGACGACTAACTTCTGGCTCGATGCATCCCGATAGGCGCCGTCGGGTCCCTTTGAGTAGCCAAGCCCTTCGATGAGCTGAGCCGCCTGTCGCGGATCGTAGTCGTAGCGGGTGATCTGCGCCTCGATATCCTTGTATTGCGGCTGGTTGGGGTTCAGGAAGCTGTGGGCGACGACGGTCTGGCCCCCCATCAGCGTGTCTACCATCTCCTGGCGGTTCAGAGAGTGGAGCACCGCCCGTCGGAACTGGACGTTTCCGATGATCGCCGGATCCGGGTTGACGAACTGGGGGAACAGCACCAGCCAGTTGGCGGGCCCGACGTCTACATGCCCGCCCTGCCACTGCTGGCGAACTTGCAGCCCTTGCTCCAGGGTGAGGCTCTTGGCGAGTGTCATGTCGATATCGCCGGCTAGCACGTTCGCCATCAGGGTATTCGGATCCTGGATGAACTTGACTACCAGCTCATCGATCTTGGGACGGCCAAATACGTATCGATCAAAAGCGCGAAGAATGACCTGGGCGCCTCGGTCCCACTGCTGCACGCGGAACGGACCCGCGCCCACGAAACCCTCACTCCAGAATGGAAGCTGGGTAAAGCTCATTTTGTCGCTGCTGTAAGACTGCTCTAGCAAATGGGCAGGTAGCACCTTCACGAACATCGCGTCGGCGTCGATGAAGGGCCTGGTCCAATCGACCACGACTGTGTTCGGGTCAGGCGATTGGACGCCGGCCACGAAATCGTAGGCGGGGAGATGGAACACGGCCAGCTCGGTGTCGGCGCCCAGCTTGGCGCCGAACAGCACGTCGGCAGCGGTGAGGGGGCTTCCGTCTTGCCATTGGAGGCCCGGCCGCAGCTTCCACGTCACCTGCATGCGGCCATCGGGGAAGACTTTCCAGAGGCCGTTGTCCACGGTGGGCATGGTCTCGGCCAGCTTGGCCTGCAGCACGGCGGCATCGTCCTGGTTCGCTAGACCCGCGTTCACCAGGTAGTCGAGCACGTTGGTCCCGGGTGGGGTCACCGAGGTCGCGCTCACGCGCTGGTCAAGTACGACGGGCTCGCTATTAACGGCCGCTACCAACCGCTTCGGCGCCGAGGTGCTCGGCTGCTGATTAGCTGAAGACTGGCCTGCTGGCGCCTGGGGCGACGCACAGCCAGCGAGCATGATGGTGCAGAAGGAGAGAAACGCCCTCACCCCAACCCTCTCCCAGTGGGAGAGGGGGTATTTGCCTCTCCCTCTGGGAGA
>DASXTD010000055.1:0-4936 GCA_036505655.1 Chloroflexota bacterium | reverse complement strand
GTCGCGGGCGGTCGGCGCCGGGCCGGCGTCCCAGCGGCGGGCACGACCCTGCGCGCGGGACCGGCGTACCGGCCGCTCGGGCGCACGCCCGTCGGCGTCGGCAAGGCGTACGGCGGTCATGCTGCCCCACCACCTTGCGTGGCGATGCGGGCGGCATCTGATGGCCGCCGAAGGCGGCGCGGGCCGAAGGTCCGCCAAGATCGCGGCCGGGCCGAATCAATCAATCGCGCGAAGCGCACCGCTCGGCGCGGCCGCACCATTCCCCCGAGGGGGGCCAGTCGGCCGCGGGTTTTGCGGCCGACTGGCCCCACGAGGGGGCACTGAGCTGGACCGATGCGGGCGAGCGGGGATGGGTGGCCCCCGCCATCTGCGGCGGGGGGAATGCCAGGGGGATTGCCGGGGGGAATGCCAGGGGGGTCCAAGGCCCCCAAGCGAAGCAAGCCCGGTGCGGAACGCGGGGCTGCGGAGCTTGCCAGCGAAGCAGCACGCGCCGAAGGCGCGTCCATCCCCGGCGAGCGCAGAAGGCAGCGACGGGCCGGCTCAAGCATCCCGCCCACCCCCGTTCGGGCGGTTAGTGCCGAGCTGGCGGTGGGCGCGGACCAGGCGGAGCAGTCCCGTCCACTCCTCGGGATGAGCGGCGATCAGCAGCCGCATTGCAGCGGCGCGGCGACGGCTCGCCAGCCGCGAGGCGGCCCGCTGACAGTCCCGGCAGCAGGAAGCGAGGCCACTTGGCGTGGCGAAGGCGGTGCAGGGCTTGACCTGCTGGCAGGCCTGGCAGCGTTTGTGCTCGGGGGATTGGAGCGCTGCGCGCACGCCGGTAGGCTCGTCGTGCATCGACGGTCCTTTCGTCTTGGCCGATGAGGGGTGCGGTTGGTGCGTGGCCTCGGTGGTGTTGGCGCACCACCGGGGCCGTCTTGAGCACATCAAGCGAACCATCTAGGCTCTATGCCTGGTAGGTGAGGGTTAGTGAGACTTGGCGAGAAGTAGGGAGAAGTCCGGAACTAAGGGCAGGCAATGGGAAGCTGGCGGCAGGCAGGGCGCATGCTCCAAGGGCTCCGGGAGAGCCGGGGCTGGGAGGTGCCGAGGCTGGCTGCGGAGCTAAAGGCGCAGGCCACGGCCGTCGGACAGACGGTGCCCAACCGCCAGAGCCTGGTCCGGATGATCTACGAGTGGGAAGCGGGCACCCACCGGCCACGGGCCTACTACGTGCTGTTCGTCCTGGTCTATGCGACCGAGGAGGAGCTGGCCGTGCGTACCATCGAGCGAGGGTCCGAGCTGGACCGCCTCATGGCAGCCTTGAAAGCAATGGGAGTGTCAGTGAACCGGCGACAGTTCCTCCTCAACGCCGCCGCCCTCGCAGGCGGCGTGGCCGGCGTCCCGGCGATCGCGGCCAACCTTGAGGGGCAGGAGCGGTTTGCTTGGGTGCTCAAGCACCCGCGCGGTGTGGACCTCCAGTCCGTCGCGTACCTGCACGCGCAGGCGTTAGACCTCATCAAGCAGAACGAGGCGATGGCGTCGTCGACCTCGCTGCTACCCCAGGCCGCCGAGCGGGTTGAGCAGGTCACCCTGCTGCGCGAACACGCTCCGCTTGGCCGCGTCCGCCAAGAGCTGTATCGGGTGGAGACGCAGGCCGCCACACTGATGGGCCGGCTCGTCTGGGACGTATCCGGCCAGCACGACCACGCCACTGCTGCCCGCTACTACGACCAAGCCATCGCCGCCGCCAGCAACGTCAAAGAAGGCTGGACTGAAGCGTTTCCCCGCATGTTCCAGCGCTTCAACCCGGTCTCTGCGGGCACCATGGATCTGCGGACGGGGCTGGAGCTTGCGGAGCGGGCAAGTACTCGCGCGCAGGATGGCTCAAGCCACGTCATTGCCGGTTGGTCACTGGCCTTCACAGCGGAAGCGCATGCGCTGCTTGGCGAAGAGCGGAAAGCCAAGCTGAGCCTGGATCGCGCAGACTTCCACCTGTCGAAGGCGGCAGCCGACGACCCGATGTTTGCGGTCTTTGCCAGGAACCAGCTCGGTGGGTTTGTCGGTGCCTGTCATCTCCACTTGCACGATCCGAGGGGTGCCCAGCTCGCGCTCCAGGAGTCCGCGCAGCGCCTCGGTGCGGGCAAGGAGAAGCACAAGTCGGTGATCCTCGGGGACGTGTCGACGGCCCTCGTCCTCCAGGGCGATCCTGAGCAGGCGAGCGCCGTGCTGCACCAGGCGATTGATCTTGTGGAACTGACCGGCAGCGCCGCCGGCAAGCGCCGGGTCTTTGCGGCCGGCCGGCAGCTCGGCCCATGGCGCAACGAGCCGTTCGTCCAGCAGGTGCAGGATCGGCTGTTGGCCCTCGCTTGCTAATGCAGCAGGACCACCGCCGATGCCAGCCATGACGAGGCCGTCGCCGCCTCATCGGACGTAGGGGAGTCCTTCATGCCAGGCCAACCCGTAACTGATCGGGTGACTCCCTCGCCGCAGCACATTCGTGCGGGCATCCTCGCTTACGCCGCCGGAGACGCGCTGGGCGTGCCCTGGGAGGGGAAGACGCCAGACGAGGTGCAGTGGGAGGAGCTGGAGGAACTTCCAGCGCGAGGCGACTGGCCGCGAGGCTCGACATCGGATGACACCGACCAGATGCTGCTGGTCGCGCGGTATATCGTCGAGACAAAGGGGCAGGTCGACGAGCGAGAGTTCCTTACTCGGCTGGCGAGGGCGCTGCCAAGGATGCGAGGGGTCGGCCCGACCACGAGGGCGGCGGTGCGGCGCTTTGTCGAAACCGGCGAGCTGCGTGCGAGCGAGGGGAGCAGCATCGGCGCCGCCATGCGCGCTCTGCCGTTCGGTTGGATAACCCAAGTGACGGCCATCGCGCAACGCCGTGAGCTGACTGTTCGACTCTCACGAGCAACTCATGGTGCTCCCGCTGCGATCATGAGCGCCTGTGTAGTCGCCGAAATGGCCGCTTGGGCCATCGAGCAGCATCCGATCAACGCTGTGGTAGAAGCGGGCCTCCATGAGGCTGAGCACTTGGCAGGCCCGTACGCGCTGCCACCCATCACCATTGAGGCCCTGCAGCGGGCCGCCAGCGAGCACTGGGTGCCGCCCGAGACAGAGAATCCGCCGGATGCTGTGACCACCTTGGCGATCGTCATGCATGTCCTTCGGGGGGCTTCCGGGCTGACGAGTGCCATGAAGCACGCGGTCGCATTGGGAGGCGACACCGACACCGCGGCCGCCATTGTCGGAGGGATCCTCGGCTGCCAACTGGAGGATGTCGAAAGCGAAATTCCCTGGCTTTCGAGCGTCGCCTTGCCAAGAGCCGACATTGTCGAGTCAACGGCGGCAGGGTTATGTCAACTCAGGCGGTCATATTGGTAGGCGCTGCGTGGATTATCAAAATTGAGGTACATGAAATCTGGCCTCTAATCCCGACTAGTCAACTTGACGCCAGCTGTCTCGACATCGAAGTTATTGGGCCAAGTGGTGCTCTTGTCTGCTTCGGCCCCCTCTAGTTGAACGCCATGGAGGTCTACTTGTCGCAAATCCAAACCGATTAGTACAGCTCCCCGTAGATCTGAGTGGCTCAGATCGGTGTTCGGAAGGTGCGTCTCCTGAAGAATAGCACCCCTCAGATCAGTGCCACCGAGGGTCGCACCTTTCAGATTAGCGCTATGGAGCCAGCATTCATTCATATAGCAGCCGTTCAGGATTGCATCCTGAAGGTTAGCATCCATTAGGTCAACACATTCAAGATGCGTATCGAAGAAGGCTACGCCGCTAAGATTAGCCCCTGCTAGGTCAGCCGCCTCAAGATGAGCATTCGTTAGGTGCATCCTTCGTAGATCGGTAGAAGACAAGTCCAGCACACGTATGTCGATACGTTCCCATAGCCCTCTATCAGCGAAACTACCCCGCCCAACGACGGTAAAAGCAGCCTGAGTTTCTATACTCCAGTGTTGTCGCATTGGTATCTGATCAAGAGGAGCGTGAGCCATGTACTGTCCTGGCACAGAAGGTGGCCATGGAGCGCGCTGGCGGAGGTAGGAACTGAGGATCTCAGCTATCGCTCTGCGATCATCGGGAGAATCTCGTGCGATGCGTTCGAGCGCGTAGATGCCGCCCAGGCGCACGTCGAGTCGGTCGCTGCCGAGCTGGTCGACCGCATGGGTGAACCGCTCGGTGATCTGACCCTGTTCGGCGACGCGCAACTGTTCACGATCAAGTTCGCGCTGCTGTCGATTGGACTCTACTGCATGCTGCAGTTGCTCCCGGTTCGTGACAAGCTGCCGGTAGGTGAGCCACGCGCCTAGCAGCAGCACCGCCCCACCGAGGCCTTGTAGCAACGTGGTACGGGCGTCATTTTGCAGCTTGAGCCGCTCGCTCTTCAGCTGAATGCGATCCTTGCCATTGACCTGGGCCTCATCGAGTTCGCGGTCGCTGATCGCTGGGTACAGCAAGCGGGGAAAGACGAGTACACAGCCCAGCAGGAATGCGGCTATGGCTAGCGCGAGCGTGATCCAGCCGGCACGTCGCGGTGGCCAGTGGCCAGGAGCGGCGAGTCTGCCGCGCATTCAGGTCTCCTTCCTCGCGTGTGGAAGGCATCCTCGCCGATTGGTCGGTTGTTCCCGTACCAGCATGCCATGCCTAGCGCGGTGGTTGGTTTCCGCAGCAGACTCGTAGCAATGGCCATCGGTAAGAACCCTGGGAAGCTAAGACGGGATCATGGCGGATAGGTGGGGAGCGGGGCGCCACATCGTGGGCGTGATCTGTCGATCCCTCCGTGGGCGTCACCGTATCGCGCGATCGCCCATCGCGGCAACTCAGCTGAGGTGGCGCGATGGCATACAAGCAGTCAGGAGTTGAGGTCGTCCCGAGCTCACTTCGGATTCTCGTGGCCGTGGGCCACGAGAATCGGTCTTCGGTTTGTGAGGATTCCTCTACCACCTCAAGA
>DASXTD010000054.1:0-16078 GCA_036505655.1 Chloroflexota bacterium | reverse complement strand
GACGCTGTGGCGGCGGCGGGATCGGACGTGTTTGCCGCTATGGCGGCCGGGCTCGAGGTTGGCGGTCGCATCGGGGCGGCGCTGCGGCGGGCCGGCGGCACGGCGACTGGCGAGGTGGGGGCCGTGCGCGGCCAGGGCAACGTCGTGTTCGGGGCGGCGGTCGCGACTGGGCGCCTGCTCGGCCTAAGCGGCGACCAGATGCACCATGCCATGGGGATCGCGGGATACAGCGCGACGGTCCCCACGATGCGCAAGTTCCTGGAGTCCGTCAATCTGCCGATGACCAAGTACGACCATCTGGCCCTGATGGCCCAAAACGGCGTTCAAGCGGCTCTGCTCGCCCAGCGCGGGTTCACCGGTGACGTCGAGGTGCTGGAGGGTGAGGAAATCGGGTTCTGGCGATTCGCCGGCGCCCAGGGCTGTGATTGGACCGCGCTCACCGACCGCCTGGGAACACACTGGGTGTTGCCTGAGGTCACCTACAAGCATTACCCGGCTGTCCTCTACAACAACTCGATCATCTACGAGGTTCAGCAGCTGATGCGGGATGCTAGTCTGACGCCCGACGCAATTGACCGCCTCGAGGTCCGCACGTTCCGCAGGATGGCGGCCAATCGTCCTCTTCCGACTCAGTATCTGGAGGCGTGGGGCAACGCCGCCTACACGATCGCGGCCGGTGTGTACGACGTACGGCCTCTGCGCTCATGGCTCGAGCCGAACACGTTTAACCGCGCTGATCTGCTCGCTTTCATGAAGAAGATCGAGTTCAAGGGTCTTCGGGACGGCGAGGTGACTTCAACGGGCAACTACTGGGAGCGATGGGCACCCACCCGAGTGACGATCGAGGCGGATGGGCAGTTCCTCGAAGGCGGGCGCGACTACCATGTGCCCATGGACGATCCCGCTCTGGTGGTCAAGTTCCACGACAACGTAGGAGGGATGCTCTCCGACGAGGCGGCTCACCAGTTGGAGCGCGCATGCTGGAACCTCAAAGGCCTCGGTTCCATTGGCGACCTCACCAAAATCCTCGCCGGCGCACATCTGGCTTGATGGAACGTGAGCGTCGGTTGACCGGGCGCGGGGTGCGATGTACAAGCTCATCAGCGTTCGGATAACGGAGGATTGCAAATGCCGGAACCGGTTCAACACTTCAAGTACTCCGGAATGGAGGCGGATGGTGGCCGAGACACGGCGCCGGGACGCAAATCGTTCCGAATGGCCCTGACGGACAACGTCATCAGTACGGTTCAGGTCTTCGAGAAGGGTGTCCACAATAACCTGCACGTACATCTGACCGAAGACGGCTACTGGATCGTCTTGGGCGGCCAGGCTCGCTTCCATGGCGAAGGCGAGAAGATCATTGCGGAGCCGCGGAAGTTCGAGGGCGTGCTGATCCCGGCCGGAACCAAGTACTGGTTCGAGGGCATCTCCGAGGAGCCGCTCGAGATCCTTCGGGTTAACTACCGCGTCCATCCCGGGCCGCGCGTTGCTGTGAATGAGGATGAGGTTGCAGTAGTTCGCGAAGCGGCCCTCGCTGCCGCTGGTGAGCGTTAACCAGGCCAGGCGGATAGCACCTGGAGCCATCGGGGAGAAGCGGGCGCCCGGTCATTTTCGTCACCACACCAACGAGCCTCAAGCCAGCAGGAGGTAAAGCGATGACGCAGCTCAACTATCTCGCGATCATGTCCGACGACCCCGAAGGGCTCAAGGCCTGGTATCAGCGCTGGTTTGGCTTCGAGGAGTACCAGCGCACCCCAGCCGGTGCCATCTACCTCACGGACGGACATTTCAGCGTCGGCTTGCTGAAGCGGGGCTCAGCCCTCGGAGAGGCCAACCAGGAGCCCGGCCTGCACCACATTGGCTTTCAGATCGAGAACATCCTCGAGGTCGAGCGCAATCTGGAGGACTTCGACCCTTCCATCCGCATCGAGCAGCGCCCGGCCGAAGACCCGTTCGCCCAGTACCGGATCGTTGATCCGGAGGGCATCATCATCGATCTATCCGAGAAGGGCTACGGCGTGGCGGGCGAGCCGCGAATTCCCGGCATTCGCCACCTCGCAACCTGCAACCGCGACATCCCGCGGAAGTTCGCCTTCTACCACCAGGTGCTCGGTATGCCGGACGCCAAGCGCACCGAGGAGGAGGTCAAGCAAGACATCCTGGCGACCACCGGTAGCGTGCCGGCTGGCTTCCGCTACAGCACGCCATCCCAGTTCGTGGCCGACGGCTCAGTGAACTTCGCGCTGCTCCCGTCGCGCAGCGATGAGCCTGAGTGGCGGTGGGGCTTCGACCACTTCGGCGTCCTCGTCCCCGATCCGCTCGGCATGGTCCAGGAGATGGGCCAGGCCGACTCCAGCGGTCGGCCCAACGACGTCCGGCCGGTCGAGCGCATGGTCGAGTGCGGTGTGCACGATCCCGACGGCAACCGCATCGACCTCTCCAGCTTTAAAGGCTGGAAAATCGCCGCCGGCACGTACGCCCGCATCGAGTAACGGCTTAACGTTCGGCGCAGCCTCAAATAGCTATCTGGACCCGATGCTCGCCATGCCTCCAGGCGCTGCCTGGCTATTCGTCAGCCGCGGCCCAGAGGACCCAGGCGGAGCGGACGTGGATGTCGTCCAATCGCTCCCAACTGTCGCCGCGGTCGCGACTGAGCACGATCGTACCTTCGCCCGTATCGATGTTCGGATACGGGTAGCGGCCCAGCGGCGCAAACACGCTATCGGCATCATGGGGATGGCTGGCAAACATCCAGGCCCGCTCGCGCATCTCGGACGGTAGGCCCGATCCGACGCCGACTCGGTGCCAGGACTCCGCGCAATCGGTACTGCGGAAGATGGCTCCGCGCGCCCCTTCGGGCCGGTTCCAGGAGCCGGGCGAGTGGTCACCGGTGGAGACGAGCACGGTCGATTCACCGCCGTTTCCGGACTTCGGCGGCAGGATGATGTACTTGTAGAAATAGTCCCGGGTGAAGCCGTTTTCGGCCCGTGTCCACCCCTCCGCCAGATCAGGCGTGCTGTAAAAGCCACGCGCCGTCGCCGCGAAGTACCGGTCGCGCCCCCGTGGCTTCTCGACCATGTGGATATCGACGTAGTCGATGCCCTGGGTCACGTCTTCCCAGGTCTTGCCCCGATCGCGGCTGCGGATCACTCCGCCATGCTCCAGCGAGAGCACGATGTTATCCGTGTTCTCGGGATCGATAAAGATGTTCAGAATGTGCGACTGCTCGCCCGGTACCGGGTAAATCTGCCGCGCCCGGACCTCTTCGGGCATTTCCTGCAGAGTGGTCAGCTCTTCCCAGTGGGCACCCGAATCTTCGCTGCGGAACAGATGCACCGGGGCCGTGCCCGCGTACATCACCCGTTCATCATTCGGGTCCACCGCCAGTGACCAGACGTCGTGGTTGAAGATCTTCTTCCAGTGCCAACCGCCGTTCTCAGTGGCGTAGACGCCGTCGTGCTCCAGCGCAACGAATACCCGCTCCGGCTTAGTGGGCGAGCCCACGATGGCCCGGCACGGCTCGGGCGCAATACCGGGGCCAAATTGCTCCCAGCCGCGTGAGGCCTCGCACCAGACGGATAGCCCCCACTCAGTGCCAACGTACAGCCGAACCCGCTCCGCCATCACCGCCTCCCCGGTCTGGGATTGTTGACCGTAGTGTATCGCTAGCACGCGCAATAAGCATGGTAGGGGGGAGGGGGTATATAAACGGGAAATATATCGAGGACACTCCTCGAGGAGAGGCCCATGCTGACCGAGCAAGAAAACGAGCTGCTCACGCGGATTGGTCGGGGTACGCCCGCGGGTGAGCTGATCCGCCGCTACTGGCAGCCGGCGGCTCTCTCCGAAGAGCTGCCAGTGAACGGGGCTCCGCTGCCCGTGCGCCTGCTCGGCGAAGATCTCGTGCTGTTCCGAGATGACGACGGACAGCCGGGGTTGCTCGGAATCCATTGTTCGCATCGTGGGGCCGACCTCAGCTACGGGCGCCTGGAGGACGGTGGACTGCGGTGCATCTATCATGGCTGGCTCTACGATCGGAACGGTCGCTGCTTAGAGCAACCCGGCGAGCCGGCAGGCAGCACTTTCCACGAGAAGATCAAGCACGTGGCCTACCCTTGCATCGAGCAGGCGGGGGTGATCTTCGCCTATCTCGGGCCTGGTGAGCCTCCCCTTTTGCCCGCTTACGAATTCCTCACGGTCCCAACCGACAACCGGTTCGTGGGCAAGATATTCTCTGAGTGCAACTACCTCCAGGGGAACGAGGGCAACCAGGACCCGGTTCATCTTTCGTTTCTCCACTTCATCAACACGGACGCGGCCCGAACGATCAATCCCTTGAGCGGTCGGGAGCGAGTGGCCAGGATCGAGTGCGAGCAGACGGATTGGGGAATACGCATATACGCGGTGCGCGAGGCCGGCTCAGGTCAGCAGCTGGTGAGGATCAGTAACGCCGTTCTCCCGAACCTCACCTGCTTCGCCGGCGGCCCGGAGGACGGGCACAGCGTGAACTGGCATGTGCCCATCGACGACACCCATCATTGGAAGTACACGTTTATCTTTCGCCGCGGCGGTCCGCTAGACAAAGAGGCGACCGCCCGCGGCCGCTCTGAGGTCGACGCCAGCTACCACCCGATCCGCAACAAAGCCAACCGCTATCTGCAGGACCGCGAGGAGCAGCGGACTCGATCCTATATCGGGATGGGGGATGCCTTCCAGATTCACGATTTCTGCGTGACGGAGGGATCAGGCCCCATCCAGGACCGCACCACCGAGCACCTGGGCCCCTGCGATGTCGGCATCATGGCCACACGCGAGCTGCTGCTGAGCGCCATTCGCGATGTCCAGGAGGGGCTCGATCCGCCCCACATCGTGCGTCGTTCAGAAGACAACCACTTTCCCGATCTCGTCACCGTATTGGGATTGGGCCCCGAGAGCATGGATTTCCACGCGGCCTGGAAACCCGAGTTTTTGCCCGCCCTTGTCTCGGCGAGACAAGGGTCGCCGTCTGATTGAGGTGGTGCCAGCCTCAGGGTCTAGGTCTCGACGCTCCGTCCTGTGCCCGCTGGTCTCGCCTCAAGGCTAGCCTTCTACGCTGGACAGCAGAAGAGTCGCGCCGCCAGTCGCAAATTTCTTTAGGTCGGCTGCGGCCGCCTGACCCTCCGCTGACGTGAGCGTCTGCTCGAGCTGCTCAGCCGTTTCGAACCACACATCTGCCGTTCGGTAGTAGGCCGGCTTGGCGCCATCAGGCCCAGGAATTCCTCGGGCAAGCTCCATGCGGTAGATACCTTTCATCTTGGCCGCTAGAGGCAGGTGGACTTCGGCGTAGTACGTCTCGAACGCTGCTGGGTCCGTGGGCTGTCCGTAAAGAATGCTGATCTTAACCATCGGTGCTCTCCTCCGCTGTGATTCTTGGGCTGAGGCCAGAGTGCCACCGAATAGGCATGAGGACAATCCCAGAAATGTGGGGTTTTTGGTTGACCCAAGCCCCCGCGCGCCGCACAATACAGCCTCCATGTTGACCGCCGTTGCTGCCGCCCCGAAGGTCAAACGCGAGATCGCCCGCGCCTGCCATGCGGGACTCGATGTCCAGACACTTGGGGTCGAGGTCGTCACCCATTTGCGCGAGGTAGTGCCGTTTGGAGCCTGGTGCTGGCCCACGGCCGATCCTTCGACGTCTCTCATTACCGGGGCGGTAAGCGTCGGCCTTTCGGGTGCTGCAGCCGAGGGGCTGCTCCGACTGGAATACCTGTCCGCCGACTTCAACAAGTTTACCGACCTTGCCAGACGCAAACCGCCGACCGGCGTCTTGAGCGAAGCCACCGACGGCGAGCTAGAACGCAGCGCCCGTTACCGCGAGGTGTATGCCTCGGCCGGTCTGGCGGACGACCTGCGAATGGCGTTGGTGATAGACGGGGCGTGCTGGGGCTACCTAGCACTGCATCGTGAACGGTCGGCAGCGTGCTTCGCGCCGGCGGAAGAGGCGTTTGTTGGAGACCTCTGCGAGCATCTGGCCGAGGGTGTCCGCACGGGTTTGCTCATCTCCGCGCTAGAGCATTCGGAGCTGCCGGCCGGACCGGGCCTGCTGATGCTCGCGGAAGATGATTCGGTCCTGAGCATGAACGACACGGCTCAGCAATGGCTGCAAGAGGTTGCCGATGTGGACAAACCGGCCGCGGATGGCTTGCCATTCGCCGCATACGCGGTTGCGGCCCAACTGCGCGGTCTGGAACATGCTGAAGCGCCGGCCAACTCAGCCTCGCCGCGCGCTCGCCTGCGATTGCGGTCCGGGCAGTGGTGTGTTTTCCACGGCTCTCGGCTGGTCGGACCGCAATCGAGCGGCGACGTGGCTATCTTGATCGAGAGGGTGCAGTCTCCGACCTTGCCCAGGACGATTCTGGTCTCCTACGGACTAACCGAGCGTGAGAGCCAGCTCACCCAGCTGGTACTGCGCGGCTTGTCAACGGCCGAGATTGCCGCCCAACTCTGCATTGCCAAGACAACCGTGCAGGACCACCTCAAGTCCGTATTTACCAAGGTGGGCGTGAGGAGTCGGAGAGAGGTAGCCGCACGAGTGTTTGCGCAGCACTACTTGCCTCATGCCGAGTTGGGCGCAACGCTGGGCCCTGACGGTTGGTTCGCCGGCTAAAGTGATGCTCGAAGATGGGCCCCACCTTAGCTTAGGGGGGATCAGGCCACCATGAGGCTCACTTTCGGATTGGTGCTCGACTTCTCTACGCCTGCGCGGACAATCGGCGAGCAGATCGATCGCTACCGCGGCGTGATCGCAGCTGCCGACCGCTACGGCTTCGACTCCATCACCATGGGCGAGGGCTACTCGACTCGTCCGGACTTTGGCCATACGCCCGCCCCTTTCCTGGTGCTAGCCGCGCTTGCCCCTCTCACCAAGATGCGACTGGGTACTGGCGTCACCCTGCTGCCAGCCTGGCACCCGCTGAAACTCGCCTACGACACGGCGGTGCTGGACCAACTGACCGGTGGGCGTCTCATCTTCGGTGCGGGACTGGGGCCACCAGGGCTGGGGCGACGGTTCGGCAACAACACCGAGCCCACCGGCAAGTTCGCCGACGACATGCTGGCCGCGCTTCGGGCGTTGTGGGGCGGCCAGAACGGGTTCACGGGCAAGCGGCTCACGGTCGAAGGGGCCATTGGCACCCGCCCGGTGCAACCGCAGGGGCCTCCGATCTGGGTGGGCGGTTCGGTCCAGGCCTCAGCCGAGCGGGCCGCGACGCTGGGCGACGGCTACATCGGCTCAACGTCCCAGTCATTCGAGCAGGTTGCGCAGATGGGCGAACGCTATCGGTCAGCGCTCCGGTCGCGAGGCAAGGATGCCGGCAGCGCCGTAGTCGCCTCCAATCGACTCACCCTCCTGGCCGAAACCGAAGCCGAGGCACACGAAATAGCCGAGGAATACGTTGGTGAAGTGCTGGCCTTTTACGCGCGGCGGGGCGCCCAAATGCCCAAGGACTCCAACACCGCCTCCAAGGCTGCCGCGGCGCTCTTCCACGAAATGGACGAGAGCCGCTGCCTGGTCGGAACGCCGGACCGGGTCATCGAGCGAGCCAAGAAGTACGAGGCCGCCGGCGTCACCCACATCCTCGCTCGGCTCGTCCCGCACGATATCCCCGCCGAACACGCCTTACGCACCGTTGAGCTCTTAGGGAAACACGTCCTGCCTGAGTTCCGTTAGGCGCTCGCCCGACCCGAAAACTACGAGAGGCGGACCAGACTAGCGCTTGTCACTGAGGGTGTCTCGACGTTCAGGGGCACCCAGGAGTCGCCGCCATCCTCGGTCGCGAGAAAGGTGCCGTTGCGGAGGCCAACGTAGACCCGCTCGGTTTGGGCTGGATCGACGACGATAGCCTCCGCGAACTCGCGGTCGAGGCCCGGGACTTCCTTCGCCATGCGCTCCCAGCTCTGACCGCCGTCCCGGGACCGAATCAGCAGCCCTTCGGCGCCGGATTCTCGCCGCCAGCGGTTCGGGTTCCCGTGGGCCAGCGCCGAGTACAGGATCCTGGGGTCCCGTGGATCCATCGTCAACGGGACGGAGTACTCCTGGTCAAATTCCATGGCCGTGGGCTGCCAGCTCTGACCGGCGTCGGTGCTTGCATACAGGCCCCGCCCCGCGACCTGACCCTGGCGCGATTGCGATCCGCCGGTGGCGACGAACATTCGCTCCGGAGCGGAGGGGTCGATCACGATCGTGTGCACGTCGCAGTCCACATCCTTATTGAGCAACGTCCAGGTTCGGCCGGCGTCGGTCGTCTTGAGCATATAGCCGACCTGGAGAGCGGCGTAAAAAGCGTTCGGCTCCTTGGGATCGAGGGCGATGCTGCGAACGTGGGGCTCGACCGTCGCCACCGGATAGGGAACTGTAGCCACGAAGGGGACGTCCCAGACCGAATCCAGTCGCTCCCAAGTCTGCCCCAGATCCTCGCTCACGAAAATATCGATGGGCTCGGTTCCCGCGAATATCCGCCGCGGGTTGCGGGGATCGACCGCCAGCGACCGCACCTTCCCGGGGCCTCGCTTGCCATAGCAGGGCTTCCGCCAGCTCTTGCCTGCGTCCTCACTGAGCCACACCCCATCACCGCGAGTCCCGGCCAGAACCTGGCTGGGATTGCCCGGCACGACCGCGACGGCCGAAACCTCCCACGAACCGAGCGCTTCGTGCTCGGAGCTCCACCCGTGGCCATCGGTGCTCTTCAGGGTAGAGATCCCCGCTTCGGTCCCAACGTACATTCTGGATTCCATCATCGGCCTCCTACGCTATTGGCCAGAGTCTAGCAAAAGCAGTGCCAAGGATTCCCTTCTCGCCATTTTCCAACTCAGCAGACCAGCACACCGATTGCGGGTTGAATGGGTGGCGACTAGAATCGCAAGCGCCTCGGCCCGCGGTCGGCTTCCCCAGAACCCGAGGCTGATTGGAGCGGTGATGCAGCCAACTAACGAGTGGGCCACTATCCCAGAGATCGTTCGGGCCGCGCGCACCAAGCTTCCGACGAACCTGTGGGACTACACCTGCGGGGGCGCTGAAAGCGAGACGACGCTCCGCCGCAACCGCTCGGCATTCGACTCGCTGGCGTTTCGGCCTCGGGTGCTCCGAGGCGTAGCGCATCGGGACACCTCCACCACTTTTCTGGGGCACAACCTGTCCATGCCGGTGCTGTTCGCGCCTGTTGGCGGCGTCGGCCACTTCCATCCGGACGGAGCGCTCGCTGTCGCAAGGGTCTCGGAGCGGGTCGGGACCATGAGTTTTGTCAGCACTATGTCCAACCCCGCCCTCGAAGAAGTGCGGTCGGGGGCCGACGCGCCCGCCGCGTTCCAGGTGTACGTGCGTGGAGATAGGAGCTGGGTCGAGCGCCTGGTGCGGCGCGCGGAGTCGGCGGGATTCGACGCCATTTGCCTCACCGTCGATAGTGCTGCGTATGGGCGGCGGGAGCGCGACCTGGAGAATCGCTACGCGCCGCATGATTCTCATGGCCGGCCCAACCTCGAGGGCCCATCCTCCGAATCCGATCGCGAAGACTGGCAGGCTGCCTTCACTTGGGACGACCTGGCCTGGTTGCGCGATACAACCAAACTGCCGTTGGTCCTCAAAGGGGTGCTAAGCGGCGAGGATGCGGCGCTCGCAGTGGAGCATGGAGTGAACGTGATCCACGTGTCGAATCACGGCGGGCGGCAGCTCGACCACGCACCGGCCACCATCGAGGTCCTGCCAGAGATCGTCGCGGCGGTAGGTGGGCGAGCAGACGTGATTGTCGATAGCGGATTCATGCGGGGGAGTGATGTGTTGAAGGCGCTCGCCCTGGGAGCGAAGGCGGTGCTGATCGGGAAGCTCATGGCCTGGAGTCTGGCCGCGGGCGGGGAGGCCGGCCTCGAGCGAACGATGGACCTCCTGCGGACGGAGATGCTGAACATCATGGCCAACATCGGCGCGCGCTCAGTGAGCGACGTCGGCCCGTCCTCGGTTCGGCCGACCACACCACCCTACGCGGCTCCGTGGCCCGTGGGCGCACCTCACCTGGGTGAAGCCGCCGACGTGCTCTAAGAGGAGCCGCCGCCATCGAGGCTCGCGAGCGCAGATTAAGGGGTTAAGGGATCATGGTCCGAACAGTCGATGCAGTGCGGCCAGCATCGGGGCACTGCAGCCACCGCCGATCGTGAGCACTGAATTCTCCGTACTCCACAGGCCGCGCTTCTAAGTCTTAGCCGGCTGTTCCCAGGGCAGGGTTGCCACATTGAAGCCGGCGGCGTTGCGATGGCCGCCGCCTCCGAACTGCTGGGCAACCGCTGACACGTCGAATTCCCTAACCGATCGGAGAGAGAACTGCCAGCGACCGTCAGCCCTGAGGAAGAACGAACCCGCGAACGCAGCCTCCGGGTGCAGGCTGAGAAGATGGTTGATGTGGTCGGACGCCTGCTGGTGCGAGATGTTAATCAAGGGCACCGTGAAGCCCCCCAAAGGACGGAACACTGCGTCGCGGCACGCCACTTCACTGTAGTTTTCAATGTACGACCGAATAGCTCGCCCTTTCTCGGCAACCCCTGTCATATCGTCAGCCGCCAACTTGTCCCAGGCTTCGAACGTCATCGGCAGCGTCGAGATATAGGCGATGGCCTCGAGCGTGGTGTCCCCGTAGGCGTAGCGCCACAGATCGCGGTCCTCAACAACGTCGATCAGCCAGTGGCGCGGCTTACCCTGCGCAAAATGGTCCCAGGTAATCCCTGCCCCCGACCGCTGCATGTCGAACTCGCAGAATGGCAGCCCGGCGAGGTCTGCCTCCGCGGTCTTGTGATGGTCCAGAACCAGGAGACTCGCTGCCTGTTCGGCCATCTGTAGGAGAATCGATCGCGGATAGGCGAAGTCCAGGATGTACACCCATGCCCCCGATACGGGGGGAGGGACGTCCCCGTGCTTGGCCGGGACATATGTTGACTCAGCGTCAGGACTCAGCGTCCGGAACGCCCAAGCCGACGTGAATCCGTCGACGCAATCGCCGTGGTAGATCACGATGGTCTTCGGTGTCATCGCGTCAGTTATAACGCTACGCGTCAGACTCAACTTGGCCCTAAATTCACCGTTCAGATGCAGATTCAAGCCAGAGCAGGAGGTGAGATGCCTGGCGCGCTCGAAGACGTCCGCATCATCGACTTCACCCACGTGCTGAATGGACCCTTCTGCACCATGCTGCTCGGTCATCTCGGAGCCGAGATCATCAAGATCGAGCCGCCCGCTGGCGACTCATTTCGCCATATCTGGATGCCAAAAGACGCCGAGCACGACGGCTGGGAATTCCTGGCTGTCAACACCAACAAGAAAAGCGTCGTCCTCGACCTCAAGAAGAAAAGCGGCCTGGACCTGGCGCGGCAGCTCATCGCCTGCTCGGATGTGCTAGTCGAGAACTTCGGATTGGGCACCATGGAACGATTTGGCCTCGACTATGACTCCGTGAAGCCGCTCAACCCCCGCCTCATCTACGCCTGCTCGCGCGGCTACGGCGGGACCGGTCCCTACGCCTCCTATGGCAACAACGCGGGCACCAACAATGGCATGGCGGGCTGGACGCACACCGCTTGGGAGTACAACGGCGCCGCGGGTACTAAGGCGCTCGGCATCGGCGATGAGGCAGCCGGCGTCAGCATGGCGCTCGGCATCCTGGCCGCGCTCCACGCCCGCGAGCGTAACGGCGAGGGCCAACGTATCGAAGTCTCGATGCAGGAAGCGGTTCTCGGCTTCATGACCAGCTCCATGCACGAGTTCTTCACCGGCAACAAGGTAGGCACCCAGCCGTTCAAGGTCGCCGACGGCTACTTCACGTTGCGAACCTCCGAGGTGACCGACGAGGGCTGGGGCAAGCTGGCTCGCCTCATGGGGCGCGACGAGCTTGTCGAAGACTCCCGTTTCAACACGGCAACCGCCCGCCGCCAACATTCCGCCGAGGTCAACGAGATCCTGCGGGCCTGGGCCAAGACCCACACGCGCCAGGAAGTCTGGGATGGGCTCCGTGATCTGGGCTATTTCGGCGGCCCGATCCTCTCGATGAGCGAAGTGATCGAGGACCCACACGTCCAGGCTCGCGGGGCATTCGTTCAAGTGGACCATCCGGCCGCTGGGCCCGCCACCCTGGTCGCTCCCTGGATCCACCTTTCCGAGACGCCGACCAGCATCCACGACCCGGCGCCCGGCCTCGGCCAGCACACCGACGTAGTCCTGGCCGAAGTGCTGGGACTGGGCGCCGACCAGATCCGCGCTCTGCACGAGGAGGGCGCCGTCCAGTAGAGTTCGCCCATACGCCTTTTGCCCTTAGGAGGCAGCGATGCGGTTGATCGACATGGATTCCCATTTCGCGCCGGTCGATGAGTTCGATTACGTGCCCGACGACATGCGGCACCTCACGCCCGCCTGGCTTCCTCAGGGCCACGGTAAAGTGGGGCTGGTGCTGGCGGCCGGCCAGGAAGTCCCCAAGCGTAGCGGCACGCTCATCCCCCACAAGCGATTCGTGGGCGACTTCGATGCCGATGCCCGCCTCAAAGACATGGATGCCATGGGCGTCGAGATGCAGCTGCTCAACCCGGAGTTCGGTCAGTACCAGTTCGAGATCGAGCCGCGGCTCGCCACCGAGATGTGCCGCTCTGCCAACCACGCGATCGGCAAAGTCTTGAAGGCGCACCGGGACCGTTTTATCGGCAGTGCGGTGCTGCCCACGCAGAACATCAAAGCCACCTTGGAGGAGGCCGAACGCGCCCTGGATGCTGGCTTCCAGACCTTCTTCATGAAGTCCGGGCAAGGCGGGAAGAATTACGACGACCCGTATTTCTGGCCACTGTGGGACTTCGCCAACGAGCATAACGTCCCCATTAGTGTCCACACGAACAGCCGAGACTGGGGTGGATCGATCAATCCGCATCGCATCGGAGCCGGCTGGGGCTTCTTCGTCGCGACTGTTGCCGACTACCTCGTGATCAGCTGCTCGATGATCTACAGCGGCGCGTTCGACGAGTTTCCCAACCTCAAATTCTGTCTGGCCGAGGCCGGCGCTACCTGGCTGCTGTGGGCGTGGGACCGGCTGGCCCTGACCTATCAGTTCGATGAGTCTTCGCGCAAAACTACCCAGAAGCATCCCACCGAGTATCTGGCCTCGAACATCTACGTGACGGTGGACCCCACCGAAGAGTCGCTAGGTCACCTGTGCGAACGCTTCCCGCCCCACAACCTGATGCTCGGAACCGACTATCCCCATGGCGACATAACCGGTCGCGGCCGCCAGCCGGATAAGGTTAGAGAGCTCAAGGCGAGTCATATCGACCTGCTGCTGGAGCGAGAGGACATCAGCCAGGAAGCCAAGGAGCGCATCGGCTATCAGAATGCGCTCGAATTCCTGGGCGGCCGAGTAAGCTGAGATGCGCCACGCAACCCAGCTGGCCCGGTTCTTCCCCATTCTCTTGCTGGCGGGCTGTGCGTCGGGCCAGCCCCAGAGCACTTCGGGCTCGTCACCCAGCCAGCCCGCGGTCAGTCAGACGCTGGTCATCGGCATTCGCTACGAGCCCGCCACGTTGGCCGTCAAAGTGCTGCAGAGCAATGGTCCCAAGAACGCCACTCGGTCGTTCAACGCTGCCTTGAGCGTGATCGACGACAAGGGCGAGGCGCGCCCCTACCTCGCCGAATCTCTTCCCCAGCTCAGCACGAACGCGTGGAAGGTCCTGCCCGACGGCCGCATGGAGACCACCTATCGGCTGCGTGATGGCACCACCTGGCATGACGGCGCACCCCTGACCGCCGACGATTTCGTGTTCACTTTCAAGGTCTACAAGGGTTCCGGATTGGCCGTGTTCATCTCTAGTCCGCAGGACGCCATCGACACCGTGCAGGCGCCCGACCCGCGCACGCTTATCGTGAGCTGGAAAGCGCTAAACGCCAACGCCGGATCGCTCGGCTTCGAGGACCTCGATCCGCTGCCCACGCACCTGTTCGAGACCCCCTTCAATGAGTTCATGGAGGGTCGCACCACTGCCGATGCGTTCCTGGGCAACCCGCTGTGGGCAAGTGAATACGTGGGGGCGGGCCCGTTCAAGCTCGCGAGTTGGGACCCGGGTGTTCAACTCCAGGGAACTGCGTTTGAGGGCCACATCCTGGGCCGGCCCAAGTTCGACCGGCTAGTCGAAAAGATCATCCTGGACGACAACACCACCATCCCGGCCATCCTGGCCGGGGATCAGGTCGACTATGCCTGCTGCAACACCCTGCGCTTCGACCACTACGTGACGCTGAAGAGGGAATGGGAGGCACTGGGCAAGGGCACCACCGTCTCGACCCTCGGGGCCGCCGTGTTTCTGTTCCTTCAGCAGCGGCCGGAGTACGTCGGCAACAGGGCGCTGCTGGATCTGCGCGTGCGCCGCGCCCTGGCCCATGCTATCGATCGGCAAGCGCTCAATGATGGCCTCTTCGATAGCCTGGGCGCGCCGACGGATACGCCTGTCCCCCCCAACGTCTACTTCTACCCTGACGTGGAGCGGCTCATGACCAAGTACCCGCTGGATGCCAACCGCTCATCTCAGCTGATGAGTGAGGCCGGGTTCACGCGCGATAGCCAGGGCTTCTACGTGGACTCGCAGGGGGAGCGCTTCTTCGTCGACTTCGCAGTCCAGGCAGCATCTGAGATCGAGCGAATGCAAACGCTCCTGAGTGATATCTGGCGCCGGGCCGGATTCGAGGTCCACACGGTCGTGGTCGGTCCCCAGCAGTACACGCAACTGGAGACGCGGCACACCCTGCCCGGGTTGGGCTATGCCTTCTTTCCGACCCAGGGAGAGCAAGCATTCCTGTCATCGCAGGTCGGAACGGCCGCTAACCGCTGGGCCGGCAACAACCGAGGAGCCTGGACAAACCCCGAGTACGATCGCATCTACACCGCGTGGAATTCGACTCTAGATCCGGCGGAGCGCGGCCGGGACGTCGCCCAGTTGATGGCCTTGATCAGCGAGAACATGCCCGGGTACCCGCTCTATTTCTCACAGTCCGTCGCCGCCTGGCGCTCGGGATTGCGGGGCGTCACCACGGCCACCGACAGCTCCGGCTTCGGGCAGACCGCCCGCAGCACCATCGCCTTCTGGAACATCTACGAATGGTCTGTAAAGTAGCCTGGCGCGGTCATCCCACCCACTGCCGTCATTCGCGCACCCCATTGCCGTCACTCCCACACCCCCACCGCCGTCATTCCCGCGAAAGCGGGAATCTACCCGTCAGAGCACTGGTAGACCCCCCGCTTCCGCGGGGGTGACGGATAACAGGGGGAATCCCGGCCTGTGCGACTAGATCCCATAGAGGGCCTTGGGGTTGTCCTCCAGGATCTTGTGGACGACGCCAGGCGGCACCACCCCGCTCACGTGGAGCTTGCGCAATGCATCGATCTCGCTCGACGTATCGGCGTGACCGTAGTCCGTCCCGATCACCAGACTGTCCTCACCCACCGTGTCGACCAGGTAGGGCAGGTCATCGTCCGTCTGGCAGGTCACGTACATGCGGTTTTCTGGCAAGATCGTCCTCTTGTCGATTGGGTGGCCATCGCGCTCGCGCCGCCGTCCCAGGTCGGACAGGAGCCATGGCAGCCAGGACGCGCTCGCCTCGATGAACCCCCAGCGCAGCTCTGGGAACTTGCTGGGAATGTCGTGGGAGAGGAGGGCGTGCATCGAGCCCACCACCAGGAGCTTAGCGCGGCTGAACCCCTCGGTCTCCACCACCAGGCGATACTGCGGGTTCCCGCCGCCGGCGTGGATACAGATCGGTAGGTTGAGCCTCTGGGCTTCCTCGTAGAGCGGGAAAAAGTAGGGGTTGATTAGCATGCGGTCACCTTCGAGGCCGCGCATCATGACGCCGCAGGCGCCATTCTCAGCCGCCCAGCTCAGCTGATCCACGGCCTCGTTGATGCGGAGTAGCGGCGGCATGTAGATCCAGCGGAGCCGCCCCTCACCCTGGCGCCAGATGTCCGCCAGCCAGCGGTTGTAGCTGCGGTTCAGCGCGACTTCGGTGTCGGCACGCGGCGTGATCTGCTGGAGGTAC
>DASXTD010000053.1:0-4609 GCA_036505655.1 Chloroflexota bacterium | reverse complement strand
CGCGGGCACTGCCCGCTACAGATCGCGATAACCAGGCACCATGAACGTGTCGGGGTCGATCGTGTGCGGGATCAGGTGCTGCTCGACCATGGCCTTCATCAGCGTGTGGGTGGTGACCTCCTGGGATTCGTTCCAGCCCTGGGCGTAGGGATCGAAGCCCACTCCCTCACGCTCGGTAGCCATGAGCTCACGTTCTTCGTCGGACAGGTAGCGCGGAGCTAGCTTCGCCGCCTCGCGAAACATGTCGACGAGGCTCGTGGCCACCCAGGGATGCTCCTCGAGGATCTCGCGCTTGACCGTCATGGTGTGGATGATGGGATAGACCTTGGTGCGGCGCACGTAGTCGATGCAGGTCTGGGTGTCGCTGATTAGAGACTCGAACTTCCCCTTGTATTGCTCGGGTAGTCGGGCCGCCGATTTGGCTTCGGAGAAGTTCCGAAACGTGCCATAGAAGAAGTTGTGGCCGGGCGCGATGACCGCATCGATCTCGTCGTCGGCGAGCAGCGGCCATAGCAATCCGCCGGATTGCACCTCGCCTAAAACCTGGATCTTCAGATCGGACGGCGTCATGTCGTCGGCCACGGTCACCACCCAGGTGATCTCTTCGAGGTTGACGCCGGCTTCGGAGAGCGCGTTGCGCGCCCATAGGTTGGTCGTCATGCCGTAGTGCACGTTGCCGATCCGACCCCCTTTGAGGTCACTCAGCGACTGCACCCGCGATCCTTTGCGGGCCACCAGCGCCCGGTGGCGCAGCCCGCGATTGCCCCATGCTGGCAGGGCGAGCTGCGGATAGCCCACGCCCAGGACCTGATCCCGGATGAACCCGGAATAGCCCACCTCTGCGGCATCGAACTCGCCCCGATGCATCGCCTCATGGCGCTCGGTTGGCTCCTCGGCGTGGAACGCGTTCAGCGCAATGCCTTTGGCTGTGACGCTGCCATCCAGGATGGCGAGATTCCAGGGGATGTCGTCCAGGGCGAAGTTGAGCTTCAGAGCGGCCATCTCATCTCCCCGCGTGCGTCAAAATCGGCCGAGTATACTAGGTCCCTGCGCCGGGCATTGCCCAACAATGGCTTGTAGCAAGAAATCCGCCTGGCTCGATAGCAAAACGGAGGTGCGAAGTGCCTACCGCTGAAAACTATGATCTATTGATTCACACTGCCCCCGGAACTGCCGGCGGCGACCTGCTGCGGCGATACTGGCAGCCAATAGCGCTCCTCGAAGAGCTTCCGGTGGGCGGAGCGCCCGTTCCGCTGCGAGTCATGGACCAAGAGCTGGTTCTGTTCCGCGATGACCAGGGGCGACCAGGCCTCCTCGCACTGCATTGCTCGCACCGGGGGGCGGATCTCAGCTACGGGCGCCTCGAGGACGGCGGCCTACGTTGCATCTACCACGGCTGGCTGTACGATCGAGACGGCCGCTGTCTGGAGCAGCCGGGCGAGCCCGCCGGCAGCACTTTCCAAGAAAAGATTCGCCATCCCGCCTATCCGTGCCAGGAGGCCGCGGGCATCATCTTTGCGTACCTGGGGCCCGGCGAACCCCCATTGCTGCCAGCCTTTGAGTTCCTCCAAGCGTCGCTGGATCGCGCGCTCCCCACCAAGCGTTTGCACGAATGCAACTACCTGCAGGGAAACGAGGGCAGCATCGACCCCTCGCACCAGTCCTTTCTGCACCGACTGTCCTCGGACACCAGGGGAGAACACGGCGTCCGCCAGATTCTGAACGCCCGTGCCACTTCTCCCATTATCGAGACTGAGGATACGGACTTCGGCGTGCGCATCTACGCGGTGCGCAAAGTGGGCGATGACCAGAACAACGTGCGCATCAGCAATTACATCCTCCCCAACGCCGCGGCCGTCGCCGGCGACAAATTCGGCTACCTGGTTCAATGGCACGTTCCGATCGACGACACGCATCACTACCGCTACCAGCTGTGGTTTCGGCATGAGATGCCCTTCACCGACGAGGAGCGCGCGGAATCCTCGTCGGTCACACTGCTTCCGGGTTTCCGGATGACGCGGAACGTCTCCAATCATTTCCTCCAGGATCGGGAGGAGATGAAGTCGCAAAGCTTCGCCGGCCTGGGACCCAATTTCATGGTCCACGACGCATGCGCAATCGAGGGGGCTGGCCCTATCCAGAATCGGACTGACGAGCATTTGGGCTACGGTGATCGCGCCATCAGTGCGGCCCGGCAAATGATGTTCAAGGCGCTCGACGATATTTCGGAGGGACAGGATCCGCCGGGCGTGGTGCGGGACCCGAGCATGAACTCGTTCCCTCATCTGTTCGTCCGCCGCGATCTGTTACTACCGGCCTCGGTGGAATGGATGGGCTACTGGAGCAAGACGGGTCCGGTGGAGGGCGAAACCTGGGACCTGATTGGAAGCGCCGTTCCGAGCTGAACGGGCGGTCCTCACCCCTGCGATTGGGCTAGGGAGACGATTCAGCTCACTGCTTTGGCTGCCCTGGCCGCCGCGCGGACGGCCAGCCGCCAGCCCAGCGCGGTCACAAAAAGTGCCAGGCAGGCCGGGAAGATCCAGCTGGGTGCCGCTGTAGCGGGTACGAAGGGATGTAACAGCTCCTCCTCCGCGATCATCTCGCCCGCCACCCAGCCGAGTGCACCCCCGCCAAGCCAGACAATCCAGGGAAATCGGCCCATCCAAGACGCGAGCAGTCCGCTGCCCCACATGACAATTGGGATCGAAAGCGCCACGCCTAGGACCACCAGAAAAAGGTCGCCCCTGGCCGCGGCCACGACTGCCAACACGTTGTCAAGACTCATCACCACGTCCGCAATGATGATGATGCCGACCGCTTCTCTCACATTGGCTCCGTGGCGAGCTGGCCGTTCAGCATCAGCTTCGCCTCCCTGAACCAGCCGGATCGCGATCCAGAGAAGAAGCCCGCCGCCTATGAGTTTGACCAGGGGAAGGTGAAACAGCTGGATCGCCACGGCCGCGAACACCAGGCGGGCGGCCACTGCGCCGAACGTCCCGCCTACAAGGCCCACCATGCGCTCGCGGCGGGGCAACATCCGCACTGCCAGGGCGATGACGACAGCGTTGTCCCCCGATAGGATGAGGTTGAGGACGCCGATGCCGAGTAGTCGCGCCCAGAAGTCCGCGTCGAGGACTACCGCTGGCATGGGCACCGCTCGAAAGGCTGGGCGACGGGCATAATGCGATCCTCCCCCGACATTGGGTGAAGGTCTCGCCACCCGCCGGCAATGGTCCGGCGGCTGCTGACCGGGGGTTCCCCCCGTGTTGACGGCCAGCAGCGCTAGCCTAGCTTCATCCAGGTAGCACCTGGAGGCGCAGTGCAATGCACTTGCTGAAACAGGTCTGCACTACGCCGTCCGCTAGGACCTAGCTGGCTACTCCCCTTGCGCCTCTATGGTACGTCAAGTGCGTAGTCCTACGTCCGTACGCAGCACAGAGAGACCACCTCGTCCAGGGCCGCAATGGAGCGCCAGGTCTCGCCGCGATCGGCGCTGTAGTGCACCCCGCTGGTCGCCTCATCCTTGGTATGGCCCCCGCTGAAGAAGACGTTGCGAGGGTCGGTCCGGTCGATCGCCATGGCGTTGACCCGTGACCGCATCTGCTCCGGCAGGCCGCCGGCGAGCTTGTGCCAGTGCTCCGCGCAGTCGTCCGATCGAAACACCTCGCCCCGAGCGCCGGCCGGGTCCGTCCGCCACTTGGGAACACTGCCTCGGCCAGTGCCGAGATAGAGCCGATCGGGGTCGTTGGGGTCGATTAGGAACTGGACGACGAAATTTCCGCAGTCCTCGGATACGCACTCCCAGGTATCGCCGTAATCCACGCTCTTGTAGAGCCCACCACCGCCGCTTCCTGCGAAGACCACTCCTGGTCGCGTCGGATGCGGCTCGATCATGTGAACGTCGCAGTCCAGGTTGCGACGGTCGTACCAGGATTCGCCGCCATCGGGGCTGATGCCGACGCCACCCACCTGAATCGCAGCGTAGATGCGCTCAGGCTGGTGCGGATCGCGGGCCAGGTGACGAATGTGCACGCCTTCCGTGGCGACGGGGTAGTGCCATTCTTTCGATCCGGAACAGGTAGCGGCCATGTCGGCGAGAGGTCGCCAGTGCTTGTCACCGTCCCATTCAAAGACGCCGACCGGCTCATCGGCCGCCGCCTCGTTCCCCGCTAGTACGGTGTCGCCGGCGAAGCACAACGAGCGGACGCGGTCGAGTCCCAGCGGAGTTGGCACCTGGTCCCACTGACGCAGGCCAGCCCGCGCGCGAAACAGTCCGCGTCCTCGGGTGCCGGCATAGACCGAGCCGTTTGGCGCCTGGACAATGGCTGCGACCTCCACATCGGCCAAAAGCTCCTGGGGGGCTGCCCAGGTCTTTCCGCCGTCGCCGCTCAGGATGTCGAAAAGCCCCTCGGGCTTGCCGGCTAGTAAGTGCATCTCGTCGCTCATTTGTCGGCCTGTACTTGGTGGCCCCTCCGGGAACCGGTTCCCGAGGCCGCTACGCTAATCGCTACGCTCATGAGCCATCCTCCTTCGCCTGGGGGGCGGGTTCCGCGGCCCGCGGGCCGACGATGTGGTTCATATCAGCTTCGTTCTCGGGCGTGGTCTTGAT
>DASXTD010000052.1:0-3997 GCA_036505655.1 Chloroflexota bacterium | reverse complement strand
CCAGTTCGCTGCCCGGGGTCAGGCACCCCCGCGATCGACGTTCACACAGTGACCGACTAAGACCCGGTTGATCGCCCGACGGTCCGTACAGGATCCCGCCAGCCAGCATGATCTTTCCCTTTGGCAGGCGGTCCCCTGAGGCAGCGATAAAAAAAGCGCCGCCCCAGGTCGAGAGTTGAGCCGGTCAGGTCGTAGATAAGCCACCCGCGGGCAACCAGGTCCATGTTGATGCCCAGCGCATTTCCGAGCTGTGCCCCCCACAGCAGCCGAAACTCCCGGAACAAGAATGCTGAGAAGACCGGCATCCGGGCGAGGTGACTTAGTGGAAACGGTGGAATGCTCGGAACCGGCTGCGGCGGATTAATCGTTGGTCAGTGTCCAGTCCTGGACGTTCCAAGCCTGGGTGGAATAGCGATACCGAGCCTTCGCTGAGTGCAATCGGTTCGCAATCATGGTTGGCTCGTTGTCGTAGAAGAGGCCGAGCGCAATGACCTGCCCGCTCATGTGATCGACGACGGCGCGCAGCAGGTCCAACCGCTGGTCATGATCGACGGTGGTCAGGAAGCGATCGATGAGCCCGTCAAACTCCGGGTTCATGTATCGGGCCCGATTTACTCCGGCCGACCCAGAGCGATAGTCGTTCTCCGGAAGCTGGGAGTTGACTCCCAGGTAGCCGCCCAGGCTCCGCGCATCGCTCGGATTGCGCGTGAGCGTGAAGCCGCTGAAATTGGCAGCTGACGCACGGTCTCCCTGCTGCTGCGGAGGCACGAGCACTGGACTGACCCCTACACCTGCCTTCTGCCAGAAATCGGCAGTGGCGAGGAGCGTCTTCTCGAACAGGTCGGTTGCGCCCGCCCCCGCGTTGGCCCTGATCTCGACCGTCAGTGGCTGCCCCAACGCGTCTCGAAAAATCCCCTCCGGCCCCCGTAGATAGCCGAGACTCTCGATGAGTTGGGCCGCTCGGTTGGGATCGTAAAGATGCCGCACCACGCTCTCCTGCACAGCTGGGAAGTCCAATTCGTCCGGGGTAACGAACGTATCGGCGACGGATGAGGAGCCGGCCATCAGGCTATCCACCAACTGCCGGCGGTCTGTCGCATAGAGCAGCGCCTCCCGGAAGGGCAGGCTGCCGACCACCGGGGGGCTAGGATCGACAAACTGGGGATAGATCACCACCCAGTTGGTGGGCGAAGGCTCCACTCGGCCTGCCGTCCAGCGCTCACCCATCTGCAAGGCTTGCTCTAGAGATAACGTCTTGCCGAGCGTCATACCGATCTCGCCCGCCAGGAGATTGGCCTGGAGGGCGTTTGGATCCCGAATAAAGCGGACCACGATCTCGTCGATCTTTGGCCGTCCCAGGATGTAGCCATCGAACGCCGCCATCCGCGCGAAGCTCGCGCTTCTCCACTCGATCAGGCGGTAGGGGCCGCTCCCGACTTGTTCTGACGTCCAATACGCCGACTGAGAGAGATTCGCCGGGGCATCTCGATAAGTCTGTTCAAGCAGATGCTTGGGAAGCGGGAGCGCAAACCGCCCGCTCGCGGTAAACATGAGATCAGCAAACGCGTAGGTTCTTGACCAGATGACCCTAATCGTTCGTGCGTCAACCCCATCAACTCGTTCGATGAATGCATACGCGGGATGGCCGAAGCTCACCAACTCCTTATCGCGTCCGAGCTCAGTCGTAAACACCAGGTCATCCACGGTGATCGGCGTTCCATCGTGCCAGGTGGCGCCCGAGCGCAGGGTCCATGTGGTAACCATGCGGCCATCGGCCTGGATGGTCCAGCCGCCGTTGGCGATAGATGGCACCGTCTCCGCTAGCTGGGGGCGCAAGACGCCCCGGTTGTCCACGATTCCCAGGCCAGCGCTGACCAGTTCTTCGATGGCGTCCACCCCGGGAGTCTGAGACGCCACCTGCGCCTGCATGGCGTACCGGACTGCCGCCGGCTCGCTCGAAATCGCCGCCACGATCCGGGTGGGGGTGTCCGTCGTGGCTCTCTGCCCACTGGTGCCCGTGCCGGCACCACCTGCCGCGGGCGAGCAAGCCACACCGATGATGAGGAGACCCGCCATTACCAACAGGCGCGGCTTGACAGCCGTGGTCCCTCCTTCAAACACGCTCGTTACTTGAATCTTGGCTTACCCTCCCATCTCTTGCGTGAACCGCCGGATGAGGGCCCAGGCTTCTTCGGGCCGCGCGCGGAGGGCGTTGAACTCAGTCTTGGGGTAGATCGCCAGCCAGGAGTTGGGGAGCAGCTCGTGCAGCTCCACGGAATGGCGCACCGGATGGATCGGGTCATCAACATCGCCCCGCACCAGAAGGGTCGGCGCCGACACCCGCGGAGCCACCTGGCGCAGGTCATAGTAGGCATGGAACTCGGGCTGGCCGTGGACGTTCAAATAGAAGGCGTTGACCTGGACCCAGTCCGCGCCGTGGTACTCCTCCAGGGATCGCCGCCGGTCCTCGGGTATGTTGGCCGGGTCCGAGTTGCGGGCCCGCTCCTCGTCCGCCCCCGGTGAGCTGTACGCGATGACACCGTTGAGTATGAGAGAGCTGACCCGGTTTGGGTAATCGGCCGCGAACCGAGTTGCGATGCGGGAGCCGAACGTCTCCGCGGCCAGATGCACCTTCGCCAATCCAAGCGAGTCGAGCAGGCCCGCCAGGTCGGCCACCCAATCACTGGGTTTTACACTCGCGACGTGCTGGCTGCCGGCCATGCCGCGAGGATCTGGCAGCAGCACCTGGAATCCCTCCGCATGCCGCTGCATGTACGGCACCCACATTTTGGCGCTGTCAAAGCGGGTCCCAGCGATGTAAACCAGCGGGGCGCCGGCTCCGACTTGCTCGTAGTTGAGCGCAAATCCGTTGACCTGCACGACTGCCATCATTCACCTCTCGGAACTCCCTGGTCCTCACTTTAGCGCCACCGCCCTGCGACATCCCGGCTAGAATCAGCGCGACGCGATTCGGAGGTGCTTTTCTTGTCCACGGTCGAACGCTCGCGCGACGTACTCGACGGCCTTAAAGCCGCTGGAGTGGACTTCGTGGCCAGCGTACCCGACATCAACCTGGTCGACCTGCTCACCCTGATCGCGGACGACCCGGATGTCCAACATGTGCCGGTCGGGCGCGAAGAAGAGGGCGTTGGCGTTTGCACGGGAGCTTATCTGGGTGGTCGCCGGCCGGCGCTGCTCATGCAAGACGCCGGGCTCATGAACAGCTGCAACGGCCTCACGACCACCGCCCTCCAGTTCGGCATCCCGATTCTGTTGCTCGTCTACTACGCGGGAGACATGGGTGACAATGCTTTCCACATGCTGGGTCTAGTCACAGAGCCGGTACTCCAGGGGCTGGGGATTAAGTATGGCGTAGTCAGCTCGCCCGACCAGGTGAAGAAGCAAATCGCGGACGCCATGACCATCTGCCTCGCATCCAAACGGCCGGTGGCCCTCCTGCTTACGCGCGACGTCCTTTAGGAGGCGGACATGAAAAGAGACGAGGGAATGCAAGCGATTGCCCCTCTATTCACCAATGAGCTCTTCGTCACCACGAACGGCGGCACGACGACCGAATGGAATTCCGTGCGTCCCGGTGAGGGCAACCTGCAGGTCAAAACCATGGGACTATGCTCCTCGATTGGACTTGGGCTGTCACTGGCCTTGCCCCGCCGCCGGGTCGTCGTCATGGACGGGGACGGATCGCTATGGATGAATCTCGGCACGCTCGCCACTATTGGCCTCCATCAGCCTACCAACCTGATCCACATTTGCTGGGATAACAAGTCGTACGAGGCCTCGGGCGGCGAGCCCACCGCGACCGCCGCCGAGCGCCTGGACTTCGCCGTGGTCGCGCGGGGTGCCGGCATCGCCAACTCCTGGTGCGTGCTCACCCCACAAGACCTGCACGATCGCGTCGAGCACGCCCTCGCCACGCCTGGTCCGCATTTCATCTGGGCCTGCATCGACTCCGGACACAGCATCCAGCTGGTCCGCC
>DASXTD010000051.1:0-7081 GCA_036505655.1 Chloroflexota bacterium | reverse complement strand
ACTCATAGGCGATGTCGAACAGCTTGCCGTCGATGGGGTCGAAGCACTCATCGGGGCAATCGAGCCAGCAGAGCGTGCAGCCGATGCACAGATCGAAGCGGACCACCGGCCGGAGCGTCTTGGTGGTGCCCCGCTTGAACTGGAGGTTGCGGGACTGGCCGCCCGGGCCCATTTCGAAGCCACGCTTAACGGCCGGCACCGCTGCCCCGACGCCGAACTCGTGCCATTTGGGAAGCACCGGGATCTCGTGGTCCCATTCGGCGCCCTGCCCCGGGGCGACGGTCTTGATCTTCTTCAAGACTTCTTCGTAAGCATCGCGCGCAGCCTCGACTCGACGATCATCCTTGGTCTTCTGTCTGATGTACTCCTCGACCGCCTCGATGGAGATGATGCTGGGGTCCACACCGGCGATGGCGCCCAGCACGCGCTCGTGGGTCAAATCATCCTTGGCTACCCACAAGCCGGCCATATTGGCGTCGCCTTCGAGTGTGGCGAGCCGCCAGCTGAAACTCTTTTTGGGAACAAACCGCAGCAGCGAGTCGTGGTCCTTGTGTGAGACCACTAGCTGGCAGGCACCGGCCTCGACCACCTTCTCATTGATCGCGCGCACGCCGTGCCAGCCCCACGGCTCGACGCCTTTCACCATGGCGTCGTCGAGTACCACTGAGATGTCCGCCGCATCGATATCGAGCTTGCCGCCGCACTCCGCCTCGAGCTCTTCTTCGGCGAGGTCCGGAGAGACAAAAGCGAAGTACTTACAGGGGATGCCGTTGCGCTCCGGCGAGTCGCTGTAGCGACCGTTCGAAAACCCGACTTTGCCCATGTGGCTGGCGATGATCACGATATCGCCGCCGATTTTCTTGGCCAGGTTCTTCTGAAAAATTCCTCGGTAATTAATCTCGACCCGCTTGATCAAGGGTAAGACTCCTTTTGGCCCTAATGTCCTGTCGACCTACCAGTAAATACTCCCGGAGAGCCGCATTATAACCCCGCCTTGGGCCTTCGACCCTGATCCGCGCCTTGCTATGACGCGAAGGGCCGCCATCGTATCATTGGCCCAACCGGAAGCGGAGGACCGACATGCGGATCGACGCAGATTCTCACGTCGATGAGACTGAGGCGACGTGGGAATACATGGACGAGGCCGAGATCCGCTTCAAGCCGACGACGCTCGAGCCTGGAGCCACGTCCTTGTTTCCCAACAGCCGCGACCAGGCCTGGCTGATCGATGGCCAAACGCTCCGGCGACCGTGGCGCGACTATAAGCGCACGGGTACCTCACCAGCCTGTAATCAGCTCCTCGACATAGACGCTCGGTTGCGCCACATGGACGAGCTGCGCATCGATGTGCAGGTCATCTATCCCACCACCTTCATCCGCACCGCGTTCGTCGGCCACGCTGAGATGGAGCGGGCTCTCAGCAAGTCCTATAACCGCTGGATTGCGACGCGAACCGCGGCGAGTCAAGGACGGCTACGTTGGGTGGCAGTAGTACCCATGCTGACCATGGACAGCGCAGTGGATGAGCTGCGCTGGGCCAGGGACCACGGTGCTTGCGGCGTATTCAAGAAGGGGCTCGAGTGCGATGGAAAGACGGTGGTCGACCCTTACTTTTTCCCCCTCTACGAGGAAGCGAGCCGTCTCGACGTGCCGATCTGCATCCACACCGGGTCGGATGGGCGGCAGCGAGGCATCCCTACTCCTCTCGACGCGGTTGTGGCCTTCCCGCCATTGATTGCTTCAGGAATTTTGGACCAGTTCCCGAGCTTGAGGGTCGGCTTCATCGAAGCCTCTGCCTCCTGGGTGCCCTTTCTCCTTTCCATCCAAGCAGCCAGTGGACGCCACACGCACTTACAGACGAGCGGCCCCTTTGAGCTCAAAAGGGACTTCCGTTTGCCGTCCCAGATATATGTGGCCTGTCAGAGCCAGGACGACCTTCCCTACATCCTGCAATTTGGCACGGAGGACAACCTGTTGGTCGGAACGGACTACGCTCATGCAGACCAGACGGCTGAGCTCGTAGCGCTCGACGTCATCGAACAGCGAGCGGCGTCGGGCGAGTTCTCTGCAGAGGTAGCAAGGAAGATCCTCGACGATAACCCCCGCCGTTTCTACGGCATCTGAACATGAGATTTGGAACCTTCAGCTACGCCCAGTGGCGCCCGGGCATCCCGGAGCCACAGGCCTTCAATGAGCTGATCGAGCAGATTCTCCTTACCGAGCGCCTTGGGTTCGACGAGGCCTGGTTCGCGGAGCACCACCACTCGGACTACGGGATGCTCTCCTCCCCAAACCTCCTAACCGCCTCGCTCGCTCCCCGCACCCAGCATCTCCGCTTCGGGAACCTGGTGAACGCGTTGCCCCTCCACGATCCCATGCGGCTGGCGGAGGAATGCGCGATCCTCGACATCCTAAGCGGCGGGCGGCTCAACGTCGGGCTGGGCCGCGGAGTGCCACGCGATGACCTGAAGCACGGGCTGGACCGCGAAACCGCCCAAGCTCGCTTCGAGGAGGGCGCCGAGCTATTGGTCAAAGCCTGGACTGAAGACACCTTCTCCTATGAAGGCAGAGCCTGGAACTACTCGGACATCTCCTGCCGTCCGCGCCCGATCCAGAAGCCGCATCCGCCCATCTACTACGGCGCCACGTCGCCTGACAGCCCCGCCATGGTGGCACGGCGAGGTTGGAACATCGCTCTGTCACGGCAGCCGGTCGAGAACTGTGTGCGCGCAGCTGATAGCTACAGAGCTGAACGCGCCGCCCTGGGCAACCCAACCGGCGGAGGCGACATCGTCCTGGTCCGCGAAATCTACATCGCGGATACAGATGAGCAAGCGTGGGCCGAGGCCGCGCCTCAGATCGCGCGTTTCTACCAACTCGGGACTGACAACCACTGGCTACACGAACCGGTAACGGCCGACGACCTGCCGCGCTTCACCGAGCGTTTCTCATACTGGCCCGGGGGACTGACAGTCGATCGCATTAACGAGTGGGGCACTTCCCTGATCGGGAGCCCGGACACTGTAGCCGCAAAGGCGCGCGCCCAGATCGAGCAGGTCCGGCCAACCAGCCTGGTAGGGCTATTCCATTTCGGAGCGCTCACTCACGCGCAGGTGACTCGCTCGATCGAGCTGTTCGGCACTCAGGTCATGCCTGCGCTGGCCGCGGAGCCTATCGCCGCCTCTTAGATGCGGTAAGTCTCCAGGGTCTCTTTGGCGAAAAGGCTGTCAAGTTGAAGCGGCCGTTCGAGCAGGCCCTGCTCGGACGCGTACCCCATCAGCGTTTCTAAGACCTTGCGGTTCGGCTCCAGCCCATACGGCCAGAAGTCTTCGCCCATCAGGTCCTGCGCCTCTTCCAGGTCGGCGACCATCCCCGGCAGCATCAGTCGCTGGGCAGAGTCGTCATCGAAGCTGCGCACGAACTCTTCTTTAGCGGCGCAGAAGGCCTTGTAGAGGTTCATGGCCACCCATGGGTGGGAATCCAGTACCTCGCGCTTGATGACCACAGTGTGCATGATGGGGAAGATGCTTGTGCGACGGTAATAGTCCCGCTCGACGTCGCGGAAGTTTGGAAATAGTCGCCGCACGCGATTCGTTCCATCCCGGAAGGTCAGCGGCGCGCGCGCTGTGATCAGCGCATCCACCTCACCGGTCGCGATCATCTCGCTCAAGGTGCGGCCTTCGGGGATCGGCTCCAACACCACGCCTTCCGGGAGCGAGATGCTTTGCTTCTCAACCCGCCCCGGCTCGTATAGTCCGCCCGAGAACCAGCGCACGTCGCGGGGAGCAATGCCATGGTCGTGCTCCAGGATCCCGCGCATCCAGATGGCAGCGGTGATCTGGTACTCGGGGACAGCCATGCGGCAGCCCTTCAGATCCTCCGGCCGTTGGATCGGCGTCTCGGCATGGACGAAATAGAAGCCATGGCGAAACATACGAGAAGGGAAAACGGGTATCGCGACGAGGTCCTCGATGCCTTTAGCGCGGCGGATCAGGTAGGAGCCCATGGACATCTCAGAAACGTCGAACTCGCGGAAATGGGCCGTGCGCCAGAAGGTCTCCTCGACCGGCATGCAGAGGTAGTTGAGGTCGATGCCTTCCGGCTCGACCAGGCCCCAGCGGAGTCCACGGGTGCGGTCGTAGTCACCGCACGCTAACGTCAGAGGGAGCTTCACGGCTCGAAGTGTACTCGAACCGTGCCGGGGTGATAAGCGGAGCGACCCTGGGGGTCAGCCTTGAGAGGAATCTCGAGGGCCGGTCGTACAAATGACGCTAATGTCCGAACTGGGGCTCGGGCACGCGGCTCGGCGCTCCCGAGCGCAGCCTCTCGCGAGCACGCCTGGTGAAGAACGCATACAGCAAGCACGCATCGATGGTAGCGGCCAGAACCAGGGCGCCGTACGCGAAAGGACTGCCCACCCAGCCAAGCTCCATCAGCGCTCGAGACAAACCAAACCCGACGATCCAGGCGTCGAAGCTCATGCAGACACGACGGAATACGTCAGCTTCGATTTGACGAATCAGGAAGGCACCCAGGGGGATCCCAATCAGCACGCTTGGCGCAATCCATGGCAATAGCTCAGCCGAACTGAGGGAGTACAAGCCCAGGAAATAGTAGGCGATGCCGGTGGCGGAGGACTCTGCGATGCGCACCAGCGAGAGGGCAGCTCTGAAGTCTTGCCGGGCGAGCCCCTGGTTGTTGAAGAGGAGTGCCAGCGGCGGTCCCGAAATCGTCGTAACCGAATAAAGAACCCCCAGACCGACCCCGAAGGGAGCACCAATGGCCTTCTCTGCTCGGATCGGGCGCCGCAATCCGCTCGCTTGCAAGAGGATCAAGGGCAGTAGCGCGACATACGTGACGACTTTGACCAGCCCCGGGCTTACCGATGACAGGATGAAGCTGCCAACCACGATGCCCGGGATAAGGCCGACCACGATCGGAATCACGCGCCGCCAAACGATCGGCACGCTGCGCCTGTTGATGATCAGGACCCAGGTGTTGACCGCGACTTCAACCAGAACCAGGGCCGGATTGAGCACCCGGTTGGCGTACATGAGCAGCGCAATCGGCACAGTTAAGGAGGAGAATCCGTACCCCAGCGCCCCGTTGACGGTAGCTGCGAAGAGCGTAATGGCAAGAAGACCCAGGCTATTGGTGTCGGGCATTCGCTGAGACCCCGGGCTAATTTCTGACTAAGTTGGTCAACATAGTCCAGATTGATCTCGTGCATTCTAGGCGACCTGAAGGAAGGCCAGCAAGGGGCAGTCCAGGCTTAGGAATGGCGTGGGAGATCAGAAGGAGAGGTGGCCCAGTCCTTATACTACCGGCCGCGCCCTCCGGAGCGGCCGCGCTGACCTCCCTGCCCACGCGCATTCGCGGGCGTCGACCGGGTTGAAGTTTGAGGGTGCGCCGCCGGAGTGGAGGCCGCCACGGCGGACCTGGCGTTCCCGGAGCTGGCCGCGACAACCGACGTCGGAGTAGGCGCAACCCGGGAGGTCGAATGGGACGACGAAGTCGAGCTCGTCGTGGTTGCCGAGTGGCCGGAAGAAGTAGTCGTCGAGGTTCGAGACCGGGACTCAGACTGGACTCCAACACCCGACGACGACTGCGTGGGCCGCGTCTGGGACTGAGATGAGGCAGAGATCGCCGATGCAGCTAGCGGAGCCGCGGCCGCGAGATTGGAGCTGGACGTGGACGTCTGCGATCGCACGGTCTTCGGCGCCGGGGTGGGAGCGGCGACCACTCGGGGTGCAGATCGCCCCGAAATAGACCCCCTATCAAAAGTAGCCCCATCAAGGAAGGCGGCGGGCGCCGTATTCGCTGGTCGAGCCGGGAAGTCCGCGCGAAGCGCAACGGCCGCCTGGGGCAACAGGCGTGGGCGCTCGAATGCTGAAGCGTTTGCCAGTCCGAGCAACGAATCTGGCTGTGTGATCGACGCCGTCCGCACCCGCGCTAGTCGTGCACCTGCACCGCTCATCAATCCGAGAGGACCGAAATTATCGGCGGCGGCCCCGAAGAGGCTGGCCGGCTGGGGCGCGGCCACGCCGTCAGCATTGAGGTTGAACCGCCGCATGGGGGTGTACCGCGGGTCGTACGTGATGACGTGGTAGATGGCTTGAGGAGGGGTCTCCTCGTACACCCACATTCGCGTGTGCTCCGGATTCCCCCAACCGGCGAACAAGCGCACGTGACCGAATCCTCGCGGGTCCTGGGATCGGGTGAGATTCAAAGCGTCGCCTGGAATCAACTCGTCCTTGCTGATCGCATAGGCAACCGTATGGAGCGTATCGGTGGTTTGGCGCGAGACGCCCCAGGTTCGGCTGACGTACGCAGAGCAGTCCATGCCCGACGAAGTGTTGCCGCCCCACACGTAGCGTACGCCCAGTAGATTCCGAGCGTTGTTCAAAATCTCGTCGCTGCTAATCGGCGCCGGGCCACTGGCCCGAAAGAGGGTCAGGATTGGGGCAGGGACAGGCACCCCGGCCAGCAGGCTGGTCGCCAGCTGGAATTCGGGTAGAAGGGACAACGAACCCAGCGAGAGCGTCGCCTCTGACTCGTCAGTTAGGGCAATCGGGCTTTCGCGGGGATCGGGTGCCGGCCAGTACGGTAGGTCGTCCGCCAACGCGTCGGTCGGCAGCGGGGCTGGCCGGGCGGGCTCAGCCACGACTGGGCTTCGCGAAGCCGCGTCGGCGGGAGACGCCGCCAGCACGCCGAGCAGAAGAAAGGCCAGAATCAGAACAGGGATCACGCAAAGACTGTTCGCAATTCGGCCGTTATTGTTAACTACGGCCGAGAAAAGTCACCCATTAGGGTGATTGATCGATCAGATCAGCTCCGCGGCGAGCTGGTCGATGAATCCCTCGTCGTCGAGCTGCTTCAGCCAGTGCAGGTCCCACAACGTCATCGGGTTGATGCCTTTGCCGCCGGGCCACTCGTCGCAGCCAATCTCATAGCTGTTGGCGATGCCGGCGGGCGTCGGGTAGGGCTTGAGCTTGATGGGCGCCACGATGCATTCGAACTGGCGCTCTAGCTCGGCGCGGTTACCGTCTAGTTTCATGAGCCGGACTGGCTCACCGCCCGC
>DASXTD010000050.1:0-1748 GCA_036505655.1 Chloroflexota bacterium | reverse complement strand
CAGCGCACCCGACGCGTCGAAGAGCTGCTCGAAGGTAGTCGGCTCCACGAACGTGCGCTTCAGACACCGATCCATCACCGGGCACTCCTCCAGCGGTCCCGCGGCCGCCGCCGCTTCCTCGGGCGTGTCCGCGAACACGGTGGCCGTCACCATGCACAGCTTGGGGCCGTGCTCCGCCAACTCGGGCGGCGCCGCAATCATGAAAAGGCTCAACTCGACGCTGGGCGGAAGCCGGTCGGCCAGCGGTCCGAGCCATTGGGCGATCCTGCGAACCTCACCCATCCGAAAGTAGTAGCCACTGCTGGCAATCGCCCTGGGCAGGGGATGCAGCCGCAGATGGTAGCGGAGCGCCACGGCGAAGAAGCCGGGCCCGGCTCCGCGGGCCGCCCAAAAGAGCTCGCGCTGCTGCTCCCGGCTGGCGGTCACCAGGGCGCCGTCGGCGGTGACCATATCGATGGCCTCCACGCTGCCCACGCCCGGGCCCCAGACGCCGTGATTCCACGCCATACCGCCGGACAGCAGGTAGCCGCTCATCTTGACGGTGGGACAGTGGCCCGAGGGGTACGCCAGCCCATGTGGCCGCAGCGCTCCGATCAGATCCCGATTGCTGATGATGGGTTCAACCACGGCGATGCGGCGGGTCGCGTCGATCGAGAGCACCCGGGTCAGTCGGAACAGGTCGATCAGGATGCCGCCGCTGCGGAGCGACGGGCAGCACCAGTTGTGGCCGCCGCCGCGCACGACCACTTTCAGTCCGTTCTCGCGCGCGTAGTTGACGGCGAGGATCACGTCCTGGTCGTCGGCCACCCGGGCGATGATCTGGGGTACCCGGCTCGGCCGAAGCTGGTTCCAGAGTCCGTCGAACGCTGCACGTTCGAACGCCGGACTCTCCGCGGTCAGCAAGTCCCCCTTAAACGCGGGGCGCAATGTCTCCATGGGGACCTCCGGCGCGCTGTCAGCCGAAGCTGAGCGGCGGAAGCGAGAGGATGTAGGCAAACCCGGCCATCGACAGGGCGAACAACAGCAGGAGAATCACCCATCCGGCGAGCTTCGTGGCGGGCGCCGATCTTGGGGAAAGCCAGGGGTCAAACGCCTTCAGGGCCCACGGCACGAAGAACCATCCCAGGAGCTGGGTGCTGGCCAGGTTCCCGACGAAGAGCGACAGCCAGGGCGGCGCTCCCTTCGCATCGATCAGCGGATGGCCGATAAGATACCCCCACACGTACACGGTTGGATACAGGACGAGGAGCACGATCAGGTTGCTCTTCAGAATCCAGAGGGAATCCGGCTGGGCTGCGGGTGTGTCGCGAGCCCAGAGGGCGAAGCCGTAGTTGCTTCTTCGCACCTGCAGGTCCCCTTGATATTGCCTGCCTTCCTCCAGCAAGGCCGCCCGCACCGGCGAGTCAAGCCAGCGGGTCAGGTTCTCGTCCGTATCGAACTGGACGACGATGACCCAGTTCTCTTGAATGCCGGGGATCGGTCTGGTCAACTTGTGGCCGACGAAGCCCGGCGCCCGGACCTCGGCTCGGAAGATCTTATCCTCCCACTGCTGAAAGCCATCGGCGTCTTCGGGCGCCACCCGACAGGAGATGATCGCGGAGACGGGCAGGCTCTTCTCCTGAATGTCCGTGCGCAGAAAAATGTCGTCGTGCCCGACGAAGTATCCGGCCACCTCTGCAATGAGTCCGTGCAGTTCGTCGGACTGCATCCACGACCGCGCGTCCTCCAGGCTCTGAAATCTCTGAACC
>DASXTD010000049.1:0-5774 GCA_036505655.1 Chloroflexota bacterium | reverse complement strand
CTCGCCTCGAAGGTCATCTCCATGATGTGCTCGACGGGATAAGCAGTGATGTCAAGGCGACGAATCGGTGGCACCGGCTCCGGGCCCAGATAGGCCCAGTACAGGCCGAGCATCCGGGCGACCGGGTAGGCGCGGTGCTTGACGGTCAAATAGAGTTTGCTGTCTGCGGGCTCGGCGGGTGTTTCCAGGCAGTTACCCTGGGTGTCGTAGAGCCAACCGTGATAGGCACACGCGATGCCTCGCTCTTCGACGCGGCCATAGAGCAGCGAAGCGCCTCGGTGCGGACAATGATCACCGAGCAGCCCGACCCGCCCGCTCTTGTCGCGGAACAGCACCAGATCCTCGCCCAGGATGCGTACGTGCGCGGTTGGGTTCTCCTCGGTCACCTGGTGCAGGCCAGCGATCGGGTGCCAGTAGCGGCGCAGCAGCTCGCCTCCAGGCGTCCCCGGTCCCACCTGGGTGAGCTTTCGATTCTCTTCTTCGGTCAGGAACATGACGCCCTCCTTTGACAGCCGTTACTGGTATGCGCCCTCACGGTTGCTATCCGATACCGCTTCGCTTATTTGCATACCAGCCGCACATTCACCGATTCATTGACGTAGCCAATGTACGGGCGCAGCCCGCCCGCGTCAACTTGGCCTATCGTTGACCTGCTCGTTGGGCGCCTGAGCCGCTGCCCTGCCTAAGGCCTACTGCGGCAGCGGGAAGCTCGCCAGGCCGAGCGGCTGGTCAGATCGGATGTCGTGGACGTAGACGATCCCATTCGTCTCGTCAAAGACCACTGAGCCTCCGCCCGCCTTGCCGGCATTGACCGTGCCGAGCAGACGCACCGGGGCGGCACCGCTGTAGATAGCAGTCCCCTGATCATCGCCATTCGTACGACCCACGAAAAAGTAGAGATCGACCTGCGGATCATAGATGCTGGTATTGCCTGCGCCCGGCCCCAGGATGATCTGGACCACCTTTTCAGCCGCGAAATCCCATACCGCGACGTGGCGATAGGCAGCCCGCGAGCTGCAGCCGAGCAGCGCCTGGTTCGTCTTGGGATTGATCGCAAGACCGTTTGGGTTGCATGGATCCACCACGTCATAGGTCTTAACCAGCGTATCGTTCTTCGGATCGAACTTGTAGAGCACATTCAATCCGGTGCCGGTCATGTACATCATGCCGTCGATCGGGTTGTAGCGTGGCTGCTCGAGGCCCGGGCCCAGGTCGCCAATCTTCTTGATGATCTGGTCGGTACGGCCGTCGATCACGCTTACAAAGCCGTCATCCGAGTTCGCCACGTAGAGCTTGCGATCCACCGGATCGTAGTCCATCTCGTCGGCTCGCTTCTCGCCGCCGGTGTTGGGGTTGGCAACCACGGTGTTGTACGTGCTAGACGACGGATCCGTGTCAATGATCGCGACGCTGCTGTCATTCAGGCCTGCGTAGACTCTATGGACGTTGGCCCCAACTGACACTCCGTTAGCTGCCCCGCCGCTGACCGGCACCGTCGTCATGTAGTTGGCGATCGGCCCAGAGATGTCGAAAACATCGATCCCGCCCAGGGCGCCATCGCCCGTGTAGAGCCGGTGGGCTGTTTGATCGAGGTCGATAATATTGCTGCGGTAGGCCGGCGCATCCTCCGGGATTGGAATCTCGACGTGCGTAACGGGAATGTCGGACCAGTCGGCAGCAGCAATGGTTGGCGCTGCCGGGATCAGGGTTAGGAAGGTGGCCGCCGCGAACAATCGGACCTCCCGAGACCGAATGCTAATGCGCATGGCTTCTCTCCTTTGAACGGCCGCTGTAGGCGCTCCCCTCGACTGATGGCGCCCGGTCCGCTTCGCTGATCATTTCGCTCCTCCGCGGCCAACCCCAACAAAAACTCCTGGTGCACCCATCTGGTGCAACCAGGAGCCATCAGCCCAGCGGCTCGCTCGGCAGTTCGAGCGCCCAGCGCTCAGGTGGGATCCATCACCGCGCGCGTAAGATACACGAAATTCAGCCTTGGCGCAGGTTGTTCTGCTGAAAGACGGCGATCCAGTTGCTGGCGATCGCGGTTTGAGCTTGGCTGAGTGACATTGCGCCATTGCAGACCTGGCGGTGCAGGAAGTTCTCCACGGCGTCTTTCTGGCGAGCATTCCAGAGGCCGGTCCAGGGCTCAGGCCACAGGTTCGCTACGTCATCGGGCGCTCCGCCCAACTCCAGGGGGATCAGATGATCCAGCTCAAACTCGCTCAGCGGCCGACCCTGCAGACCGTAGGCTTGTATCTGGGCCTGCTTGATGCGGAACGTGACGGACTCGGGTGGCCGCACGGTTCTGGTGTACCCGGAGATACAAATGGTGGAGCGCACATTATCGGCGCCTACCCGTGAATCCACTGACCCGGGCGTGCAGTCGTGGTCCGGCAGTCCGTTCTCGCTGATGCACTCGCTCGTCTTCGCCCGAGCCGCGGGCGCGGTGGCCGGCTGCGGAACCTCTGGGCTTGCCACCGGCACGGCAGACTGCGCCGACGGCGCAACGCACCCCATCAATAGCACCAGCCCAGCCACGAACAACCGCGCTAGTTGCGATCGTGGGCCAGCCAGCGGGTCCAACCGATCACGTGGGGAAAAACCGCCCTCCCGTTCCCCTCCGGCAGCGGGCCCCGCCCGTCTCAGTCGCGCACGTCCCAATCCTGGATGTTCCACGCCTGAGTGTACGCGTCACCGCGCGCGGTCACGTTCAGAAGTCGATTGGAGATGAGGGTTGGATCGGCCCCATGGAAGATTGGGAGCTGGGTCAAGTGCTCCGTTTGGTGGTGGACCACCGCTGCTAGCGCCTGCATGCGCTCCGTCATCGGAACGGTCGTCGCGTATCGATCGAGGGCGGCATCCAACTCAGCGTTCATGTAGCGGCTCTCGAAGCCTGGCGCGGTGAAGCGGTTCGCCGGCATGGGCGCCTGCGAGCTGTGGAAACGATAGATCTCCGAGAACAAGAGGCTGTTGCGCCGCTCCACGATCTGGAAGCCCGGGAACTGAGCGCGGTACTCACGGTCCTGGGTGAGCTGGACGGGAACTGGAACCTGATCGACCGCGACGCCGAGCGCCTGCCAGGCCACGGCGATGGGCGGCGCTACCTTCTGGTGGATGTCGTTCTGCAACGGAAAACGCAGCTCGACCTGCAGCTTGCGTCCGCTGCCGTCGTAGAGGAAGCCATCATCACGCTTCGTGAACCCGAGCCCTTGCAGAACCTGCGCGGCCTGACGCGGGTCGTACGGATATTTGACTAAACTGGGCTCGACCAGGTTGTAGAGCGGCGTGTCTGGCCCCACGTAGCTGTGGGCGATCATGCCCTGCCCGGAAAAGACGAAGTCCGCCAACTCCTGCCGATCGAGCGCCAGCAGCAAGGCTTTGCGGAACTCGTAATTGGTCACGATGGGAGGATCGGCATTGACGAACTGGGGATTGATCGGTGTCCAGTTCTGGGGGAGCACCTCCATGTGGCCGTCCTTCCACTGATCGCGCACACCCAGCGCGATATCGAGAGAGACAGTTTTTGCCAGGGTCAGATCCGCCCCAGCCAGCATATTCGCCAGTAGGGTGTTGTTGTCCGGGATGAACCTGACCTCGATCTCATCGATCTTGGGCCGCCCAAAGACGTATTTATCGTAGACACGCATGACCATATGGCTATCCGCGACCCATTCCCGCACCTGATAGGCGCCGATGCCGATGAAGTCGCTGCTCCAATAGGGTAGGCTGAGGAAGTTCGCCTTGTCGTCGTTGAACGCCTGGTCGAGGAGATGCTTGGGCATCGGCAACCCGGGCGAGTTGTAGCTGAACAAGCTATCGGCATCGATGTAAGGCCGCTTCCACGTCACCGTAATCGTGCGGGCATCCGGGGCGTTGATAGCCTCGATGAGCTCATATTCCGCCCAGTTAATCTCAAGCGCCCGGTCTTGCTCAACCTGGGCCGTAAAGATCAGATCGTCGGCGGTCAGCGGTACCCCATCTTGCCAGGTCGCATCCGACCGCAGCTTCCACGTGGTCTGCATGCGGCCATCTGAGAGGACCTGCCACAGTCCATTCTCAACGTTAGGAACTGCCTCGGCGAGCTGCGCGGCCCGGACGCCCCCGGCCTTGACGTAGGAGAGACCGGCATTGGTCAACTGCTCGACCCCATCGAGGCCCCGGAACGACCCTCCTCCGCGGTTGGTGCGCTGCGCAACGATGCTGGGCGGTGAGCTTCTGATGACCGCCGCGATGCGTTTGAAGGCCGCGGGCTTCACTGACCCCGAATCGCCGGCGCCGCTGCCGGCGGAGGGCGGCGCGGCGCAAGCGCCCAGAACCAAGGTCACGAGCCCGATAATGCCGATCCGCATCCATTCCCTCATCTTGGCCCCCTTTGCTTGGAGTGAGCTCAGATGCGCCGCTAATTGATCAGCCCGTTCTTTCTATAACCCTCCCCAAAACCTCGCCCGAGCGCGGATGGCACATTCTTCGTCAACCGCTGCTTCCGGTCAACCGTCAGATGGATAAAATTCACGCATTCTTAACGGACACCGTTGGGCACGAGGTAAACGAATGGCTTTCTACGAACGAGACGGCGCACAGATCCATTTCGAGGAGCACGGCTCTCCCTCCGGATACCCGCTCTTGCTGCTGGCGCCAGGCGGCCTGAACTCCGGCCTGGTCAACTGGAGCAAGCTATCGGTGTTCAACCCAATCGAGTTGTTTAATGACGATTTCCGCCTCATTGCCATGGATCAGCGCAACGCGCTCAACGGTCAATCGAGCGGCCCGGTGGAGGTGCACGAGCCCTGGGACGTGTTCGCGTCTGATCAGATCGGCCTCATGGACCACCTCGGGATTGAGCGCTTCTTGGCGCTGGGAATGTGCATCGGCTGCTCCTTCGAGCTGAAGCTCGCTCAGAAAGCACCCGATCGTCTCACAGCCGCGGTGCTATGCCAACCGATCGGCCATCGCCCCGAGGATCCCGACGTCCTGTGGGACTCTGGCCACACCTGGGGCCAGGAGCTGACAGAAAAGCGTTCCGACGTGGATATGCCAACCGTGGAAAACCTGCTTACCAGCCTCTACCGAAAGCCCGCCGACTTCGTGTACTGCGTCTCGCGCGATTTCGTGCGGTCCTGCCAGTCGCCGCTACTCGTCCTGCCAGGGAACGATCGGCCGCATCCGCACGAAGTTGGCACGGAAGTGGCGGACCTAGCACCGAACTCGGAGAGGCTGGACCCGTGGAAAGCTCCCGAGTTGATCCCAACAACAGTCGACCGCATCCGCGGCTTTTTGCAGCGTCACACGCCTGGCTGAGATCCCGGGTGGGGCGATGCATGTATCGCCCCTACGCCCGGCCTACGACCTTCTCGGGCCTTGGCGGTTCAGAGCACTCGCTTTCAGCGATAAAATGGGCCGGGTTATGGAGTTGCCTCGGAGGGTGCGATATGGCCGTCGAGACGCGCGTTCGCCCGGAATGGGCCTCGTATCCTGGAGATGGAGTCACGGTCTCCGCTTACCTGGCCCGACCGGAGGGTACGGGTCCGTGGCCAGGCATCGTGATGATTCATGAGAACCCTGGCCTCACCGAGCACCGTCAGGAGGTCACTCGCCTGCTGGCCGCCGACGGATATGTGGTGCTCACCCCCAACCTGTTCAGCCGGCTGGGCGGCGAGGCCCCAAAAGGCGACGACCATTCGCGGCATCTGCTGATCGGACAGGCTACCCGCGACGAGCAGGTGTTCAGCGATCTCATGCACGGACTTGATTTCCTGTCCGAACAGGCTGACGTT
>DASXTD010000048.1:0-9500 GCA_036505655.1 Chloroflexota bacterium | reverse complement strand
TGCCTCAATGGTCTTGGTCGGTGAGGGCGAGCGGAGAATGCGAAGATTTCGAACCGAGCAGCAGTGGGAAACTCTAATGCAAAAAGTTCAGGAGGACAGGATAAACAGGGTTTTGACTGGCAAGTCCGCGGACTTCCATGGATTTTTGAAAGAGGGAACCGATTCAGTACTGATCATGCCTCCTGATCTGAGCTCTTCCTTGAAGGACGCTGAACACGTGGAGGAGGAAAAAGGCAACAGAACAACTCTAGCAACGGTTGATGGGTGGCTGGGCTATAGGCCGGAAGACATTATTGGCAACGTGTCTCCAACACCAATTCTCTTTGTTCAAGCTGAGAAGGACGAGCTCGAGGCTGATGACGCCGATACGTTGTATCGAAAGGCTAAGGAACCGAAGAAGCTCTTCACTCTAGAAGGCGGCGTACACTTCGACGTGTACGGGAAGAGGACAAATGAAGCTATGGCACCGGTCCTCGAATGGTTCAAACAGTACCTTCAATGAGCTAAAGCCTGCTCGCGAAAGTCCAGACAAGCGGAGCGCAACGTCATTGGCTCAGGGGAGCTCGACGTAGAGCGAGCCATCGCGAGAACTGACGATGAGGCGCTCAAGATCGAGGGTCCGGACCATCTCGCGGATCCCGTTGCCCCACGGCGCATTCCGTGAATCGGCTGAGTGATCTCGCTCTACTGGCTCTTTGATGACCGCTCCAGTGGTCAAGCTGAACTGGCCCTGGTGGACCGGGCAGGTAACGACATCTCCATCGAGCTCACCCGCGGAAAGTGGGGCGCTTCGATGCCCACACCGGTCGATCACTGCGTAGACCTGGCCGTTCAGCCGAGTCACACAGATGTCGATCTTCTCCTGCACGGTGAGCCGCTGGAGCGAGTGCTCGGCGATATCGGCTTCGGCGCAGAGTCGCTCGATGATGCTCACATTCAACTCCTCGCTGATGAGATGCGTGGGTTCAGGGCAGCTCGACATAGAGCGAGCCATCCTTGGCGCTCACTTTGAACTGCTTCACTTCGATCACTCGCACTAGGTCGTCCAGGCCCAGGCGAGCCGTACCGGAGTGGACCCGGCCATCCGCTGACGGGCCTGACCGCTCGTCCTGTCGGCGAACTACCGCACCGGTAGCCAGACTGAACTGGGCGTGATGGACAGGGCAGGTAACGACGTCCCCCTCGAGCTCGCCACGCGAAAGCGGTGCATTCATATGGCCGCAACGGTCGACCACTGCGTAGACCTGGCCATTCAGCCGGCTGACACACAGATCCAATTTGTCTCGCACTGTTATTCGCTGGAGCGAGTTCTCGTCGATATCGGCTTCAGCGCACAGTCGTTCGAGTGTACTCACCGCTTTGCTCTCCCTTCCACAGGCTCAGGGCAGGCCCTGTATGGGAACTGGATCATAGTGCACAAGAGTTTCGTTTCGTGGACTAACGGGCCCATTCCCACTCCCACATGTTGGTGTTGTTATCTCCGTCCGATCCCGGAATCTTGATACCTGCTAGCCCGGAGACCCAGAAATGGACCTGGGGGGCGAGGTAGAGGGGAATCTGGGGCAGCTCCTGCGTGTAGACCCTAGCCATGGCCAGTACCTGCGCCGCCCGTTCCCTCGGGTCCAATGTCGTGGCAAAGGCGCCGGAGATGCGATCGAATTCGGAGTTCTGCCAGCATCCTCGGTTTTCGCCGACCCGATACCCTGAATCAGCCTTCGGGCACTGGGAACTGTGAAGCACGTGAATGGTCGAGATCTGGGGGTTCGTGTACAGGGACAGGCCCGAGAACAGGTTGCGGGAGGCGGCGTCTTGAGCGAGGGCGGCGGGAAGCTCGCTGGGCTGCGCGTCGAATCCGACCTTTCGCCAATCACTGGCCATGATGGTCATGTCCTCGCGCCCGACCGCGGTCTCAACCTTGACCTGGAAGCGCCCGTCGACGTTGGCGTAGATACCATCTCCGCCTTTGACGTATCCGGCCTCGGTCATCAAAGGGTCTACGCGGCCAGGATCGTATGCATACTTGGTGACTCCAGCGGCCAGATTGGGTCCCCCGTAAATGGAATCAGGCTGGACGAAGAAATCTACGGCTAGACCGGATCCAGGCCCGAAGATCGTTTCCACGATGGCCTGCTTGTCGACCCCGTAGGCGAGTGCCTTGCGCACGCGCGCATCTAGCAACCCCGGGGGCGACGCGAATTCGGGTCTGAATTGGAACGCAGCGAGGCGCCAGGAGTTGCCGTAGAGGGCTACGGTCCCGCCATCGGCCTGGTCCCACTGGCGCTTCAGCTCCTGTCCTTGCTCTACCGATATGAAGGTGCCGGCCGTGGAGAAGTGAACCTCGCCGGCCAAGGTATTCGCCAACGCGGCGTTGGAATCGCCGATGAAAACGATGCGGATGCGATCGATTTTGGGGCGGCCCAAGACGTGTTGATCGAAGGCGGCCCCCTCTAGAAAGGCACCCGGCTCCCAATGCGCGAGCCTCCACGGGCCTAGACCGACGTAGGCAGTGCTCCAATAAGGCTGGTGGGCGAACGCGCTCGGTTCGTCCCGCTCGAACGCGTCAGCGAGCAAGTGACGCGGGAGAGGTGGGAGCGTGTCCGTAAGCGCGTCGGGGAATGGCGCCCGGTATGAAACGACCAGAGTCCCTTCATCTGGAGCAGCAACCTCCCGGATGACCTTGGCGAACTGAGTGGTGCCGGACACATATTCCGGCCTTCGGTACATCTGCCAGGCGAACAGGAAGTCCTGCATGGAAAGCGGCGTGCCATCCTGCCACACGATCGACGGTCGGAATCTCCAGGTGACCTCCATTCGTCCATCCGGGAGAACCTTCCAGTTTTCGGTACCCAGCTGAGGCAAGCCTTCGGCGAGATGTGGCTGGGGCTGGCCACGGTCATCGATTCGGGCGAGATCCGCGTTGAATATGCGGTTGGTAAGCGTGTTCACGGTAAATCCCGCCCCGGGAGGCCGCAGGGCAACCGTTGAGGACTCGGCCCGGAGCCCCCCCACCAGCAATCGCTGGATGGGAGCGGCCTGGGGGGCATCCCTGCCAGAAGAGGTGGATGCGCTAGTCGGAGCACAAGCGGCCACAGCCAGAACAACCAGCCCAATCAAAGTGTGGAGTCTGGGTGTATCCATGCTCCTCCCTTTAGAAGGCGCCGACGTACATTCGGCGGGGGTCGAGCTCCTCGCGCACCAGCCGAACTTCTTCGTCCGTCGGCGGCGGTGTGCGGGGGCAGCCTGACGGAATGTCGAGCGCGAAGCCGGTAGCGGCTTGCAGCTCTTCGTCGCTGACGCCGGGGTGGATGGAGAGGAGCTTGATGTGGTGGGTCACGTCATCGAACCCAAACACGGCTTTGTCGGTGAGCACTCGCGATGGGCCACCTCCCGGCAAGCCCAGCCTGGCTCGAGCGTCTCCGCCATCGAGAAAGCCAGGGCTGGTGTTGTGGACGAGGCGCTCAACCAGCTTCCGCCGCTCGTGGCGCACGATGAGGATGGTCGACTTCGCGTGGGAGGCGATGTCGTTGGCGCCGCCACCTCCGCCGAAGCGCCGGATGCCACCATCGTCGCGCAAGACCTCGCTGCTGTTGTTGTTGCCGTAGGCGTCGACTTCGAGGGCGCCCAGGAAGCCGACATCCACGACGCCGCGCTGGCAGAGCATGCCAACAACGTCGAGGAAGGTGCCGAAGTAGGATGCGCCATACCAGTGGCGCGGATCTGCATTGCCTACCCCAAGCTCGATCAGGTGAGGATCAACGACCCCGGCTTCGTTGAGAACCACGACATGTGGGGCATGCGTCCGCTGGGCCAACGCCACCGCTAGCTGGGGGATGCCCAGGCCCGCAAAAACAGCCTGGCCGTCGCTAATCTCGCGCGAGCCAGCGGCGATCATCAGCTCTGAAGTGGTGTACGGGTCAGCGGTAATCGGAGTATCCCCCTCTCCCCAACCCTCCCCCGCCAGGGGGGAGGGAGTACGGGTTCAGTAACCCAGAACTGGGTCGGCTTTCAGTGTGGACAGGTGAGCGAGGCCACCGACCCTGTCGAGATACTCGAAGTGGTCGCGCGGCTCGCGCACGTACTCATCCAGGTACTCTTCCAGGCCGGCTTCGGTGCGAGCCTTGCCCACATAGAGCTTGAGATGGTCGGCATCGTGGTCGTAGCAGCGATAAAGCGAGGTGGGGTGGGCTCCGAACGGCAGATGCACCACTGCATCCACCCGAAAGCCCGGCAGCACCGTCAACTCCGGCTGGCGACGGATGATGTCCGTCGACACCAGCTCTTCGGTAATGACGATGACCTGACGAGCCGCTTTGGCCGCCTCATCGTTGTCCCAGCGAGGGCCCAGGATCTGCGCATTTCCTAGCTCGTCGGCCATCTGAACCTGCAGCACCGTCACGTCTGGGACCAGGGCCCGCACCAGCACCAGGTGCTCGCTGGTGAACGGGCATTCACCCTCCTTAACCACGTCAGCCGCAGTGTCCTGTTCCAGGCGCGTCAACAGGTCTGAACCGAGCATTGACTTGATGGGCATGTAGGGAATGCCGAGCGCGCCAGCCAGGTAGCGGAAATTCACAGCCAGGCTGCTGTAGTACTCGGCGACGATCTTGCCCTGCTCGTAGGCACGATTGATGCATTGGATCGGCCCGTATCGATCCAACGATCCCCCGCCGTAGATCAGGCGCTTGACAGCGCCGGCCCCCACCAGGAGGTCGGCTTCCATCCCCAGGACGACCCCCGAAAGCGTCAGGTCGCGGCGCCCCTGGCGAATCAGCTCGCGAGAGAAGGCGACGGCGTTGCGGGCGCAAGCGAACCCGCCCACGGCCAGGTTGTCCTCATCGCGCACGATCGCCGCCGCTTCGGCCAGCGAGGTCAGCTTACTGCGCTCGACCGCCTGATTTTCAGTCAATTAGTCCGTCTCTACCTGTGGTGGTGCGTCCGAAATGATCCGTCCCGCCTAGGTTCGCTCGGCCGCCGACTTGCCGACAAGGCGAGCCAGTGCCGCTAGGATCACCGCGCCGACAAATGTTGGTATCAGGTACACGCCGAACAGGCTGGGCCCCGCGTGTCCCAGGATCAACTGGCCGACCCACCCGCCGACGACACCCGCCGCCACCGCCCCCAACCAGCCCCAGGGCAGCTCGCCCGGCACCACCAGGTCCGCCAGCCATCCCATGAAACCAGCCACCGCCAGGGTTAGGAGCACGTGAACGAGCGTAAAAGTAAGCCACAGGCCCACCGAGGCGAGGATGAGCACCAGGAGTAGCGCGATCGCAATCAATGGCACGCGCCAGTTTACCCGAGCCGTCAATTTAGCGGCTCCTACCCAAAAAGTCGTGGCGATTGCGGCCGGAGACGACTAGGATGGAGTGGAGGGCTTAATGCCATGTCTTGAGCCCCGCGTGGGTCAGGAGGTGAGCCGTGTATCGAATGATGGTTCCTCTCGACGCGAGCGATGAGTCATCCAGGGCCATTCCCTGGGCCGATGCCCTGGCCGTCTCGGTCCCAGCCGAGGTTCTTCTAGCGCGGGGCGTCGGCTGGCAGGATCTCCTTTTCCAGCCAATCAGCGGAACGGGGGACGAGGTTCCTCGCCTGATTGAGCTGGCGGAGCACGATCTCGAGCGGTCCAGCAAACGATTCCAGCATGTGCACCCGCGCATCAAAGTCATGCGCGGTGAGCCGGACGAGCTCGCGTCCCTCGCCCACGAGGAAAAAGCGGACCTCATCGTCATGGCGACCCATGGCCGCGGCGGGGTGGAGCGGTCGTTAGCCGGCAGCGTGATGGGCGAGGTTATTGCCGACGCCGGCCTGCCCGTCCTGTCCATCGGCCCGAACGTCCCCGACGACGCCGCCCGCGCGCCCCGAGTCATCCTAGCCGCGTCGGACGGCTCAGAGCTGGCCAAGATGCTTTTTCCGGCGCTGGCGCCGCTGGCTCGGGCGCTCAAGGCTAAGGTCATTCTCTTCCGCGCGCTGGAAACCATCGAGACATTGGCCCTGCAAGGGGCCCTGATTCCACTGGAAAATCCATTCAATCCGCGCACAGAAGAGCTGACCGAGGACCTGGGCGCCCTGGCTGATGGCCTGCGCGCCCAGGGCCTTTCCGTGGACATCGCGGCCGGTTTCGGCGGCGCATCCAGCGCGATTCTGGAGGCCGCCGAGCAGGAAGGCGCCGATATGATCGCGCTGACGACGCACAGCCGCCGCGGCCTGGCTCACTGGGTTCTCGGAAGCGTCGCAGAGGCGGTGATCGCTGAGGCGACCGTGCCCGTCTTCGTCTATCACCCGAAAGAGGTCGCTGCTAAGAAAAAATCTGCCTAGGGCTATTTGAGCTCCCAGCGTTCGATGTCCCAAGCCACCGTGGCGCCGGGGACGGCCACCTGGGGACCCGTGAGCTCGGCCACGAAGGCAGTAATCGACGGGGCGAAGTAAAGCGATAGCACGGCCGCGTCGTCCGTAAAGACGTGCACCATCTGGGTGAGCAGTTTGAGCCGCTCGGTCCGGTCCAAGGTTGTCGGAAGCACATTGGCTAGTCGATCGTAGTCGGGGTTCGACCAACCGCCTCGATTCGTTCCCGTCCACCGGTTCTGGGCGGTGGGCAGCTGCGCCGTCCGGAATTCGCCCAGAGTGCCGTCTCCGGCTGGGCCGCTCGAGGTAGCCAGGCCGGGCTGCTGGTTGCGCAGCTCCGCGTCCGAGGCAAGCGAGGCCGCCCAGACCACCTCGTGAACGTCGAACCCCACCTGCCGCCAGGCGGCCGCCATGATGGACTGTTCCTTCTCGTTTTGGGGCGATTGATTGACGTACAAGTCGCTGGTAAAGCGTTGGCCTCCTTGCGCCCAGATGCCATCGGTGCCCTTGGTCCAACCCACCTCCGTCATGAGCTGGTCCGACAGGCGCACATCGAAGGGATACTTCACCGCGGCCCGATCGACGTCCCCGAAATAGGCGGCCGTCGGGGGGATTGAGGTCTCGGCGAGCGTGCCCTCCCCTTCGAATAGCGCGTCGCCGAGTGCTTGCCGATCCATGGCGTGGGCCAGGGCTTTCCGCACCCGAGCATCGCGCAAGCCAGGCACCTTCAGGAACTCGGCGCGTTGCTGCGCGTACGTCCACCTCCAGAACTGCGGGTAGGCCAGCACGGTGCCGCCGTTGTGCGCGCCCCATTCGCGACGGAGCACCTGACCCTGCTCGAATCGAATCGAGTCGTCGATGTCCATGTGGGCGTCACCGGCCAGGAGGTTGGCGAGTACCGTGTTGAAGTCCGGGATGAACATGACGCGCACGCGCTCGATCTTGGGGCGGCCGGTCACGTGGCGGTCGAATGCGACTCCTTCCAGATAGGACCCGAGCACCCACTGGTCCAGTTTGTAGGGACCGAGGCCGACGAATTCGGTATTCCAGAACGGGTGCGCGACGAACGCCTCATTGTTCCCCTGGGCGAAAGCGTCGCTGAGGATGTGGCGCGGAAGGGCCGGGAACGAGGGCACGCCGGATTCCCCGGCCGCCTCGAGCTCGCCCGCGTCAACGTATGGCTGCTTCCATCGGATAACGATTGTGCTGGCATCGGGCGCATCCACTGAGTCCATCAGCGCGAAGGGTGGGGACTTGGCCTGGCCGAAATCGGGCACCGAGTACACCTGGAACGCGAATACCCAATCCTGGGCAGAGAGGGGCGTTCCGTCATGCCAGACCAGGTTGGGTTTGAGGCGATAGGTCGTTTGCATCGCGCCATCCGGGAACAAGCGCCAACTGTCGGTGTTCAGCTGAGGTAGTGCGTCAACGAGATAGGGGTGGGACTCGCCCCGCCCGTCCCGCAGCGCCAGCCCGGCGCTAAAGAGCCGCACGACGGTGCCGCTAGCCAGACCGAAGGCACGCAGCGGCTTGGATGCTAGGCTTGGGATCTCTGCCCGTCCCGCCATCACCAGCGTCCGACTGGGCCCGGCAGCCTGTGTCCCCTCGCCGCCACTCATCGAGCCGCCTGAAGGACTCGGCGCCGAGGGTGTGCACGCCATGACCAGGAGCGCAGCCAGGAAGATGCTGGCGATCGTTCGATTCACGGCCTCAGTTTACCCGAGTACCATTACCAAAATGCTCGTCCCAAACTGATCCGAAGGTGAAAGCATGAGTGAAAAGAGTGCGGAGCGAATTGAATTCCTGCGGCGGCTGCGGTCCACCAAAGCGTTCACCCCCGAACCGGTGACAGCTGAGATCATCGACGACATCCTGGAAGTGGGACGCTGGTCAGGAAGCGCGAGCAACCGCCAGCCCTGGGAAGTGATCGTGGTCCGCGATCCGGACGCCAAGCGCAAGATGGGCGAATGGGGAGCGAACCCCGCGCCGACGGCCGCGGTGGTTTTCCTCATCGTGAGCAACAGTGACGGCAATGCCTTCGACGAGGGAAGGCTGGCCGAGCGCTTGAACCTGGCGGCTCTGGCCCATGGCCTGGGCTCGACCGTCGCGACGCTCAAGGATGACGGCATCACCGCCGCGAAGGAGTACTTCGGAATCCCTGCTGAGCGGCGCTCCTTCAGCATCGTCGCGGTCGGCCACATTGACCAGGAAGTCCGCCGCGCCCGCGCCGGGAAAAATCCCCAGCCGCGCAAGCCCCTTGATCAATTTGCGCATTGGGATCGCTTCTAAAGACTCCACGATTCGTGTACCATTCAGGTCCGCTGCGCTGCCGGGACACTCCTCGGCTGCCGCTGAGACCATACCCATCTTGAAAGGAACCCAAATGCTCCGTCTCTCTGCCCTTCTCGGTCTGCTCGCCACGGTGGCGCCGCTGGCGATGCCTCTCGCTCATGCCCAGGATGACGGCGGCTTCGCCGCCCTCGCGGCCGGCGCCGCTGGAGCCTCCTATACGGTCACCTATCAGGTCACCGGTAGCGCGAGCGGGCAGGCCATCGACGGGCTCCAAACCTGGTACATGAAGCCACCGGAGAGCCGCTTCGACATGAGCATCGGAGGCGGAGATGCGTCGATGTACATGCTCAGCTCAGGCAGCTATATGTGCACGCGCATAGGTGAGTTGAGCTGCCTAAAGATGCCCGCCGCGCAGCTCGGTCAGCAGAATCCGGCTGCCAATGTGCAGGGGCAGGTCCAGGGATCTCCTACCAACTATTCGGTCACCCCGACTGACACGCGGGTAATTGCGGGTCAGGAAGCGCTGTGTTTCATCGTCAGCGGCGGGGCGGACTTTACTGACGCGACCTTCTGCTACGGGGCTGGCGTCCCGCTGTACATGGCCGTTAACGGCGCCGGGTTCAATATGGTGCAAGAAGCGACCAGCTTTTCAAATTCCGTGTCCGCGAGCGACCTGCAGCTACCGGCTGCGCCGTTCGAATTGCCCTCGATCCCCGGCCTCTCTGCGGGTGGCCTCGCAGACGCCGGCCCGCACGCCGGACGATGTCCCCCTAGGCCGCTTCACCAGGCCCGAGGACTCGGCCGCCGCTGCGCTCTTCCTGGCATCCGACGACGCTAGCCACGTGACCGGCCAGGTGCTCATCGTC
>DASXTD010000047.1:0-6932 GCA_036505655.1 Chloroflexota bacterium | reverse complement strand
AGTTGTCCCCTAGTTCCGCCTTAACACCTCCTTCAGCCCTGCCCCCCGAGTCCCCTGCAGAACGCCTCAGAGCACAGATTGCCTCCCTCCCGACGCACAATCCAGTACGCTCCGCGCTGCTAAATCTCATTCCAGCTGCCTTTGGCGTGGCCGGCGCCTCTGTTGATACCTCTGGCCTCTAGTCTGCCTTCGGGGCGGTGAGCAGCAGCTTGGTCGCTTGGTTCGGAGAAGGTCAGCAAGCGACGTACAACCGGCGCATTGAGGACGTGCTATGGGGTGTGGTTGAGGAACTCGATTACTTAAGGCACAAGGGATATAACGTTGAGCCAAGCGAGCGGTGGACCGAAACGATCGTGAATATCCTGCCGCTTGCAATGCGGTCGGCTCAGCAGGAGAAACGCCAGCGCTTCGCGACCTTGTTGGCGAATGGTACAATCTCTCCCACACCAGGGAGGTTGGAAGAATGCAGAACCATGGCCCTCATCCTAGATCAGTTGGAGTATGCCCATGTGCAGATTCTTGGCCGGTTTTTCTCCTTGCCGGCCGGGGTCAAGCATCACGGTCTCTGGGGAACTACGCGTGAAGTTCCGCTTGATAGTTCAAACACAGAGCTGTACAGGGATGGCCATCTTCTTCTCCGGCTTGAGGGAGTCGGGCTGATGCGGCTCATCGATACTGCAACTCACTCCCCGGAATCGTTGAATAAGGTGGCTCAGTTCAAATGACCTAGCTCGTAGATTCCACGACTGGATCACGAGGCCTGCAGGCGGCCCTCGACCCCGACCGCACCGAGGGGGTGGATCCTTCAGAGAGTCGAGATGACCTGGAAACCGAACCCTGACATAGATGGGGAGGTCGCGGACCAGGAGCAGTTGTTGGGGTCCTGGATTAGTGCGAGCACGGTGCTGGGGACGCGGCGGCCGGCTGCGGAGCCGGAAGGAGGGACGCCGGCAGCCGGGGAGGTGAGGCCCGCAGCTTGAGGCGGGCGTTGTCAGGCAGTTGGGTGGAGTGAACCGCCGCCGATGGTCCGGACTGTCGGCGGCGCTGTCCTGCCGTCTTCTACAGGTCGGTGATCGTTTTGTCGCCGTAGAACCTCATGTACCGCGCGCCGTGGGATGCGAGAATCTGCCGGGCAGCGGTAACCAGTCGGGGCTCAGGCGCGAGCACGGCGATAAGCGAAGCCCCGGGGAAGGAGGTCCCGCTGGTGAGCCGGCAGACCGAGCTCTTGGATCGCTACCAGACGCTGCCGCCGAGATGGTGAGGTGCGACGGCGGCGCGCGCCTGACGCATTCGCTCCGATGCATCCGACATTCAAAGGGCCACTCCAGCAGGAGTGGCCCCTTCCAGTTGGATGAAGTGCGATTCCTAACGAATGTACTGTACGTTGTTGCCGGGGCGCTGGCCGCCGACGGCCTCGATTCGGGCTTTCCCACTGACGAAGACGAGACTTGCTGTTAAGTCGAACCTGGCGCTGGGCATCCTCGCCTTTGTGATCCAGGTGTTCGTCGCCGGGTCGTAGACGCTGGTCTTACGAACCGTCCTCTTCGTGAGGTCCGAGTTGTACTCGAATCCGCCGAGGATATAGAGCTGGGCGTGATATGCTACGCCGGCCCCGGACCAGCGCCGGCCGGGGAGGGACGTCTTTGCGGTCCAACTGTTGGTCGCCGGATCATACGCCATGAGAGCGCCGCCGGGCCCGCCCGTGACATAGAGCTTCCCCCCGATGACGCCACCCATGGGAAGGCCGAGCTGGACAGGAGTGACGGACAGGAAGGTCCACTGGTCGGTTCCCGGGTCATATCGATACAAGGTGAGGTGGCTAAACTCCGAGCAGTCCTCGGCTTCTTCGCAAGTGAGCACGTACAGCTTGCGGTTTATTACTCCGGTCACACCGCCCCAGCTTGCCTCGGGCATGTCGTGCTTCCGAGTCCAGGTGTTCGTGGCCGGATCGTACACGAACAATGCGTTCACGTACTTCTTATCCCCCGACATCCGTCCCCCTGAGACATAGATCTTCCCGTCGATTACGCCGGTGCCATTGGACCGGTACAGAGGGAGCGGCAGCGGAGCCCTCAGCTTCCAGCTGTTGGTGGAGGCGTTGTACGCCTGGACGGTGGTGAGCGCCCCAGTGGTCGGGCCGGAGGGCTGAGCGAATGAAGCGCTGGATCCGCCAATGGCATACAGAATGGACTGGCCGGAGGCGTTGGGCACCACGGCGCTGGTAAGCCCCCACCGGTCACTGGGCATGCTGGCCCGGGTAACCCAGCTATTGGATGTGGCCGCTACGGCAGCCTCGGCACCCATCGGGGCTGATGATGTCGTTCCCGGTTCGGTGAGGCTGTCGTTACATGAGCTAAGGCCTAGGATACTGAGCGCTAGCGCCGCCGGCCGCGTTAGATGCTGGATCATAATTTCTCCTTCGAGTCCTGACTGCTGGCCGCGACCGCACGCCGCGTCCGTGCTCCTCCACGTTAGCAACCGCAGTCAGCTACAAGTCAAGTGTGCTCCACGCATGCACTTCGTACCCTAGGTAACGGGGGCACGCCCATGCAACCTACCGATCCGCCGCATTCCCGGCTGTGACGAGGTCCATCGTACTGACCCGGCACGCACTCGCGCTGCTGCTTCTGGTCAGCGTCGCGCCGAGCCTCAGCGCTCAGCGGCAGGCACCGCTGCTAATTGATCTGGAGCTGCGCGGCCGGGGTAAAGGTCAGGGTCCACTGCTGGTCCACCGCGGCGTCGGGCTGGCCGGCAAAGGTCCGGATCAGCTGGAGGTCGTGCGGGCGCGCACCAGGCAGTCGCGGGCGCGCAGCTGGGCGAGATCGACCTGGGCCTCCACGCCGCGGTGGCGGATCGGCTTGAGGAGCGCCGGATCGAGGCGCCCCAGCCGGGCCAAGGTCTCAGCGTCCACGCGGTCACTCTTGCGCTCACTGGCATAGATGAGCCGGAGCTGCCGCGCGTTCGCGACCAGCACCTCGTGGCCGAGCTGCACGAGGAGTCGGCTCACCCAGGGTGAATGGGTGCCGACCTCGAGCACCACGCGCGAGAGGGGCCAGCGCGCGCCCTCGCGCTCGAGGGCGGCGGGGGTCGTCCGTACCCGGCCGGTGCCGACGACCTGTCCCTGAGCGTCGAGGACACAATAGCGGCTGGTGGTATCGCTGAGATCGAGACCGACGGTTAGCTTCGGGAGCATCGGCTGCGCAGTCATAGGGCCAACCTCTGGGTAATGGGCTTCGAGCCCGACTCTCTCTTGGGGACCTTCCATGGTACCCCGCCGCCCAGAGGTTGGCCCTTCTCATCGCAATCTGATGCGCAGAGTTGTGAGGCAGCCGCAGAGACAACGCATGACAAGTGATCCTCGAGCGAATCCCGACCCCGCCAGGCGAGTCCCCGACGCCGCGAACCTCGGCGTTGCGCGTCCCCCTCTGATCTATCTGGGTTCGATAGCACTCGGCGTAATTCTTCAGCTTGCTCGGCCGATGTCATTTCTCTCACGGGACGTGAGTCCGCGCTTGGGAGCCGCCCTGGTTCTCTTGGCGAGCGGCCTGTTTCTCTTCGCCGTTCGCACCTTCCGGAAAGCTGGCACGCCTGTCCCGGGCAATCGACCCACGACGACAATCGTCTCCACCGGACCCTATCGTTTCAGCCGCAACCCCATCTATCTGGCCTTCTCGCTTCTCCAGCTCGGAATCGCCTTGTGGGTGAACAGCCTATGGTTGGTCCTCACGCTCCTTGCCGCGGTGGCCGTCATGTCGTTCGTCGTAATCCCGAGAGAGGAGCGGTACTTGGAGGCACGCTTCCCCTCTGAGTATTCCTCCTACAAGGCTTCCGTCCGTCGATGGCTCTAGGGCGCCGCCTAACCAGCGGCTGCAGCTAACGGCCGCGGGCGGTGGCATGCCGAGCGGTCACCCCGGCGGCGGGCCGGTCCAATAGTCGCCTCGTATCCGCCCCGGTCGGTGGCTAGGTGGTATGCGCGTGGCCGCAGCTGAGCCGCGATCGGTTAGGCGGACGCAGGACATTTGGCAGACGGAGTTGCGCGGGTGGCGGGGTCGTTTCAGGTTCCACTCGGGAGGGGCCGATGCAAAGTCCGCGACTCATGCTCACGCTCGGCGTGCTGCTGATGGCAGCGGCGCCGCCCGCGACCGCCCAGGAGACCGCCATCGCGCAGGACTCTGGCCGCGCTCAGATCCGAGCCGTTCTCCGGGCCTTCTATCTCAACCTTGCGAATCAGAACTGGGACGCTCTGGCTGCCTACGTGCTGTCGCCGAAGCTCCTCGAGCGGCGCGGTGCTCCCGGGGACCTCCAGATGGTTGCCCGGGACCGGACCCGCGGCCGTGGTTTGCGACCGGCGCTTGCCGCGCCACGGACGTGCCCGTCGAGTGCCTCACCCATGATCGATGACGCCGCCATTCGGCTGGATGGGGATTGGGCGGAGGTGTCCGTGCCGCGCTGTGGTGGGCCTTCACCGGGCATGGATGAGTTTAGCATGCTGTACTTCGAGAAACGTTGGCGATTTATCTACACCGATCTCTTCCATGGTCCGCCGGCGCCTGAAACGGCTCAGCGATGAACGCGCGCACGGGTTAACCGTACGCATAGCTCCAGCCCTGCGCGTTCGTCAGCTGCCGCGGGTAGGACAACTATTCACAGGAGCGTGCCTCATGACCTCCGCTCAACCAAGTTCCGCTGTGTCGGCACCGACCACAGGGATCTTCAGCTTTCATGGTGTGCGGTACCTCGTCACCGACGTACAGCGGGCCATCACTTTCTACACGACGCACCTCGGCTTCACGCTCGAATATCAACAGCTGCCAGCCTTCGCCACCGTTGCACTAGGGCCGTTGAAACTTCACCTCAGTGGTCCCGGCGCATCGGGTTCCCGCCTCGTGACTGGAGGCCAGCGTCAAGAACCCGGCGGCTCTAACCGGATCACGCTGCGGGTCCGCGACCTGCCGGCCCAGATTGAAGTGTTAGGGCGCGCTGGACTGCAGTTTCGCAACGACCTGGAGGTGGGGCCGGGAGGCAAACAGATACAGGTGCTTGATCCGGACGGGAACCCCATCGAGCTCTTCGAACCGGCACGGTGAAGCGTGGACGCCGGCGGTTCGTTAGGCGGCGCAACCGCTAATAGCGCTGGTCCCGCGTTCGAAGTGCGGCGATGCTTCCTGCAAGTCAGTATGACGAGGCTGCGATGAGCCCAAAGAAGGAAATGCAAAAGTTCGCTAAGCGCACCACAGCGACCAACAAGAAGTCCAAGGGATTCACGGACGACGAACGAGCTGCGATGAAGGAGCGCGCCCAGGAGCTGAAGGCGGAAGCGCGCCGCGGCCCGCGCGCGAAGAAGGCGGACGGGGAAAGCGACGTGCTCGCGAAGATTGCCGAGATGCCGGAACCGGATCGCGCGATGGCCACGCGGCTCCATGCTATCATCAAAACGAGCGCGCCGGTCCTCTCGCCAAAAACTTGGTACGGGATGCCCGCATACGCCAAGGATGGCAAGGTCGTCTGCTTCTTCCAAAGCGCGCAGAAATTCAAATCGAGGTACCCGACGTTCGGCTTCAGCGACGAGGCGAACCTCGACGACGGCGCCATGTGGCCGACCTCCTTCGCGCTGAAGGAGCTGACCCCCGCCGAAGAAGCAAGGATCGGCGCGCTCGTGAAGAAGGCGGTGAGCTGAGGACTGATCTTGCCACGAGCCCGCCCTAAGGGGGATCTATGTTGCCGGCCTCCGGTGCTCTGTATTTTTGTGTAAGGCAAGCAGAATGCGCTTGAGGCAGCCCGCCATCCTATCTCACCTTGATGACGACCTTGCCTTTTGCACGCCCCGTTTCGAGGTAAGCCAAAGCCTCTTTGGTGGCTTCGAACGGGAAAATCCGATCCATGACCTGCCGGATGATGCCAGCTTCAATGAGGGACGTGATCTTGCTCAACTGCTCGCCGTTCGCTCGCATGAAAACAAACGAATAGCTGACGCCGTGGCGCTTGGCCTTCTTCCGGATGCCGAAGCTCAAAAGGCGCATGACTTGTTGCAAGAACCAGTTCGACCCGTTCTCCTTGGCGAACGCTACATCCGGCGGACCGGAGATGGAAATGAGCTTTCCACCGGACTTCAGCACCTTGAGGGACTTTTCGAGCGTGTCCTTACCCAGACTGTTCAGGACGACGTCGTAGCCGCTCAGGAGCTTCTCGAAATCCTCTTTCTTGTAGTCGATGACGACATCCGCGCCGAGACTTTTGACCAGATCGACATTCGCTGCGCTCGTCGTAGTCGCCACCGTTGCGCCGATGTGCTTTGCCAGTTGAATGGCGAATGTGCCTACTCCACCGGAACCCGCGTGGATCAGGACTTTTTGGCCCTTCTTCAGGTTGGCGCGTTCAATCAATACTTGCCAGGCTGTCAGACCCACCAAAGGGATGGAAGCTGCATCTTCCATGGTGAGATTCTTGGGCTTCAACGCCACGTCAGCTTCATTCATGGCGATGAATTCCGCGAACGTCCCGATCCGGTCCTGATGCGGCCGCGCATAAACCTCGTCGCCGGGCTTGAACCGTCGCACTTTGGACCCGACACGGACTACGACCCCGGCCACGTCGTTGCCTAGAATCAGCGGCAAGCGATAGGGCAGAATGAGTTTGAACTCGCCGTTCCTGATCTTGGAATCCAGCTGGTTTAAACTGGCTGCGTGGACTTGGACCAGTACATCATCGTCCCGGACTTCCGGTTCCGGCATTTCGCGCAGCCGTGCTGCGCCTTTGCTTCCATAGCGATCGACGACGAATGCCTTCATGGGCCACGCAGCCGTGCAGCTCTCATCTTACTACAGCTAAAGGATCGCTGCCTCAATGACGGAGTGCATCACCCGGATGCGAAACGCGGCGTCGAGGTCATCCCCGACGCCGCGTCGCATAGTTGGAGTAGATCACGCGCGGAG
>DASXTD010000046.1:0-3280 GCA_036505655.1 Chloroflexota bacterium | reverse complement strand
GGCGAACACCTGGCTGGAGCGCTGGGCTGCCAGCTCGCTGTAGTGGAGCGCTTTCTCCAGGTCGGCTGAGTCCGTGCTCTGCGCGAAGTGCTCCGCCAGCTCGCTGGCATGTTCCTCCAACCGGCGCGCGTAGATGGTCTCCAGGCCACGCGCCACCTGCTGATGGAGGCGCAAACGTCGAGAGGCGAAGATCTCTTCGTAAAGGGTCTGGCGGAAGAACGCGTGCGTGAACCGAAACGCCAGCACCCCCGTGGCGGGGCGCTCGTCCACCACCGCTCGTTCGGTGGCTTCCTGGAGCGCGGTGTCGATTTCATCCACGGATAGGCCCTGCACTGAGCCTGTCGAAGGGCCGGCTACCTGCTGGAGGACGTCGAGACGAAACTCGCGGCCGATGACCGCCGCGATGGCCAGCAGCTGGTTGGTCTTCTCTGAAAGATGCGAGAGCCGCTTGCCGATCACGTCCCGCAGGCCTTCAGGAATGCCCGTGTCCGGATCGCCCCCATCCACCCGCACGTAACGATCGCCCTGACGCACCAACTGGCCGGACTCCACGATGTAGCGGAGCACCTCCTGGACGAACAGGGGATTGCCCTCGGTTTGCCGATGGATGGCCTCGGCGCGGCTCCAGGGGACTTCCTGGCCTCGAATGATGTTCATCATGCGGTGCACTTCATCCACGGTCAGGCCTCGGAGCGGGATCCGCGCGAAGGCGGTGTTACGGCGGAGCTCGGCCAGAGTATTGGACAGCGGATGGCCGCGCTCCACTTCGGCGTCTCGGTAGGTGCCGACCACCAGGAGCCGGCTGCCAGTCAGACTTCGGGCCATGTGGAGGAGCAAGTCGAGGCTGCCGCGGTCGGCCCAATGGAGGTCCTCCAGCACTAACAGCAGCGGCTGGACCGTGGACGCGCTCCTGAGAAAATTGGTCACCGCTTGGAGCAGCCGCCAGCGATCCTCTTCCGGGTCGCCCGCGGCCTGGCGCGGCTCCACGCTGGCCCGATCGCGTACCTCGGACACGATGCGCGCGACTTCACTTGCGCCTGTTCCAAGCTGCTCCTTCAGGCGGCCAGGCTCCTGGTCGAGGACGTAGGTGCGCAGCGCCTCCACGAAGGCCAGGTAGGGCAGGGACAGCGAGCCCTCCTCATAGCAATGTCCCACCAGAGTCTTGCCGCCCCGCACTGCCGCGTAGGTAGCTAACTGCTCGCAGAGGGCCGTCTTGCCGATGCCAGGCTCGCCGACCACGGCGACCAGCGCACCTTGCCCCGACAGCGCAGCATCGAAAGCGGCTTGCAGCTGGCCCAGCTCCTGCTCCCGCCCGACGAATGCCTGCCGATACACCGGATCGAGCCCGCCCGCGGCAGGAGCCAATACTCCCTCCCCCCTGGCGGGGGAGGGTTGGGGAGAGGGGGAAACCGCAGTGAGCGCTTCTCGCACCTCGGCCGCTGACTGCGGCCGTTTGGCCGGGTCCTTTTCGAGCAGGCGAAGGATCAACGCTTCGAGGCCAGGCGGGCAGTCGGGCCGATGCCAGGAGGGGGCGACCGGAGGCGCGTGGAGATGCTGGCTAATGATGGCCACCGTCTCGTCGCCGACAAACGGAGGATGGCCGACCACCAGCTCGTATAGGAGGCATCCCAGGGAGTACAGATCGCTCCGAGCGGTAACTTCACCGCCGGTGGCTTGCTCCGGTGACATGTAGCTCGCGGTCCCCACCACCATCCCCGCCTGGGTGAGCCGGGAGCGATCCACGGCTGTGGCCAGACCAAAGTCGCCCAGCTTCGCGGTCCCCAGCGTCCTGGGGGTGGACTCTGAGGACGGGTCCAAGCTCGTGTCCCGTTTGGCGGGCAGCCCTGCCGCCAGAAAGACGTTGCCGGGCTTCAGATCGCGATGGATGACTCCGTGGGCGTGTGCATGCTCCAGCGCTCGCGAGATAGCAGCAGCGATTTCTAGCGCTCGGTCGAGGGCGAGGCGATGGTCCTCGGCCTGCTCGATAACGGATTGCAATGAGCCCCCAGCCATATATTGAGAAACGATGTACGGTTGCCCATTCTCGTCACCGATGTCGTGGACCGTGACGACGTTCGGATGGTCGCCCAGGCGACCCATGGCCTGAGCCTCTCGTCGCATCCGGACCAGGCCATCGAGGTCGAGGCCCTCACTTTTGAGCAGTGCGAATGCGACGTCGCGATCGAGCTGACCATCGTGGACGAGGTAAACTCGCTTCTTCCCGCCCTCGCCCAGAAATTGTTTGACCTGGTAACGGCCACCGCAGAAGGCCGTCGGCTCGGCCACTGGCCTTGCCATTGGCGCCACCGGCGGCGCCTCGCCGTTCAGCCGCGCTCCGCAGGACGCGCAGAACTGATCTCCCACCTCCGCGGTTGCCCCGCATTGTGGACAAGCGACCGCGCTGCTCAACGAACGACCGCAAGACGTGCAGAAGGCCACGCGATCGCGATTTGGCTGGCCACACGACGGGCAGTTCATGACGTACGCTCCGCGAAGTCCGACGGTGCGCCTAGTCTACTCTGGCGCGGCAGGGCGGACAACGGGGGCATGCCGAGCGTGAGGGCCGGCTGAAAGTACAGAGTTATCAAAGTAATGATCGGCCGCGAGCTGCGACCGACTGGTGAGCGGCTCGTCTGGGGCTTTCGACCGGGAAGCTTTACGCGATGGATGGATCGAGGAACGGCGCGCGGGATAGTAACGCAACTGAGCGGGGATACCGCCAACCCGTTACGCCACGGTAACGCTGCTGTAACGGTTCTGTAACGCGGCCCTGTCTACACTCATTCTGGTTGACGGAAGAGGCCGGGCGAGGCCGGCAAGAACCGCAGAGTTGTACGCGCGCAGGGGGTGTGGACATGACCGAGATAGTTCTGCTCGGAGAACGATCGCTGATGATAGCGACAGCATTCATGGCTGGCTATGCCGGGGGCACATTGTTTACTGCTGCCCACAGACTGATGGGCTGGTGAACGAACCTCCTTGCTTGGAGCTCCTCTTGAAAGCGCGGCCTGGTGTAGTCACAACTGGCGCCTTGTTCGGGCTCAATTGCCCCTCTTATTGACCCACCAGCGCTTCGGGCGGGCTAATTTGGGAAAAGGGAGCGGCCACGAAGGTGGACGCAATGAGAACGATGATGGGTGGACCCGAGGGGATTCGAACCCCTGACCTCCGCCGTGCAAAGGCGGCGCTCTCCCAACTAAGCTACGGGCCCCAACGTAGTGCTGAATGCGGAGGAATGGGTGCTGAGACGACCCGGTGCTCGCGACCGAGCTGCGCTTCG
>DASXTD010000045.1:0-1778 GCA_036505655.1 Chloroflexota bacterium | reverse complement strand
CTTCATACCGAAGGTGAAGGGCAGCATGATGGCCAGCGTGGTGGGGGCCGAGATGCCCGGCAGGATCCCGATTAGAAAGCCGATGCCAATCCCGATAAGCATCAGCCCGAATGCCGGCCAGGAAAAAACCTGCGTCAGGCCCGCGCCAAGCGGTGGTAGCAGGGCGTCCATCACACCATACCGATGCGGGTTTGGGGTTGCGGATTATGCACTAATAGCGGTGTCAATCCGCCACGTGGAGGATGAGCTTGCCGAACAGGTCGCGGTCCATCATGCGCTGATGCGCCACGCCCGCCTCCACCAGTGGGTAGACCCGATCGACGATGGGCGCCAGCTTCCGACTGCTAAACCAGGGCAACGCGTTGCGGGCGAACGCCGCGATGCTGTCGCGGAAAGCGGGGCTGGTCGTGATGGACATCCCGAACAGGGTCAGATTGCGGTTGATAGGCAGGCGCGTGTCCAGCTCCACTCGAGGACCGCTGGGCGCGCCATAGATCACCAGCCGCCCCTCTGGGGCCAGGCTCGCCACGCTGGCCGCGAATGTGGCCTTCCCCACTCCCTCGAGAGCGACGTGCACGCCCTGCCCGTCGGTCGATTTCTGCAGCTCGGCCGCAACGTCCTGGGTGGCGTAGTTCACCGTGGCATCGGCCCCCAGCGCCCGAGCCCGCTCGAGCTTCCAGTCCTGTCCTGCGGTAGCGATGACCCAGGCTCCCAGTGCCTTGGCCAGCGCGATAGCCGCACTTCCAACTCCGCTCCCGGCGGCATGGACGAGCACGCGCTCGCTGGGCTGCAAGCGGGCGCAGGTGACCAAGGCATGCCAGGCCGTGCCATACGCGACCGGGATCGCCGCTAGCTGGTCGAAGCTAAGTCCGGCCGGCGCGGGCTGCACTGCCCAGGCGGGCGCCACCGCGAGCTCGGCGTAGGTCGGCCGGGTCCACGCCAGGACCGACTGCCCGGCCTGCAAGCCCAAAACGTTGGACCCGGTCCGCTCCACGGTCCCCACAGCTTCCAGGCCGGGGGTGATGGGCAGCTCGCCGGCCGGATAGGCGCCAATGCGCATCAGGTGGTCGGCGAAGTTCACTCCGACCGATTTGACTCGAATGAGCACTTCGTCTGGCCCGGGCGTCGGCTCGGGTACGTCATCGACCCGCAGGACCTCGGGCCCGCCCTTTTCATGCAACCGCACTGCTCGCATGGTCTTCCTCTTTCTTGCGGTATCGCTATCCAGCAGGGCGATCAATGGTGAGGGTAAATTGGGAGTCTGTTCCCCTCTGCCTCCAGGTGCTACCTGGCGGCCCGCCTAGATCGCTCTTTCGAGGCCGTGGAGGAATGCGTTCACGATGCCAAGCACGATGCTGAAGAGCAGCGCCCACAGAAAGCCGTCTACCGAGAAGTACTGAGGAAGGAGCGCCGACACTAGCATCACCAGCGCTGCGTTGATCACCAGGACGAATAGTCCCAAGGTAAGCAGCGTGATGGGGAGGGTCAGCACGATCAGGATCGGTTTCAAGATCGCGTTGATGACGCCCAGCACGACGGCCACCACGATGGCCGCGACGAAGCTATTGCTCGGCAGATCCAGTCCAGGTAGGGTGACTGTGGTCGAACCCAGGTGCACGCCGGGCAAGAGGGCCGCCGTCACGTAGACGGCGACGGCGTTGACCAGCAGCCGGATGATGATTTGCATGGCGCTAAGCGGCGGTGCGTTGCCGGAGCCGCGGGGCCACCTCGGTGGCGAACAGCTCGAGCGTGCGGAAGGCCGCCGCGTCGGGCATGCC
>DASXTD010000044.1:0-5631 GCA_036505655.1 Chloroflexota bacterium | reverse complement strand
CCTCGGCTGCACGCGTTCATCACGTTGCGCCCGGAATCGGCGCTCGCCGAGGCTACCAAAGCCGAGGAAGAGATCGCAGCCGGGCGCCGACGGGGACCGCTCCACGGTATTCCGCTGGGGATCAAGGACAACATCGCGGTCGCGGGCTGGCCCACGACGAATGGCTCACCGCTGATGCGAGACTTCGTCACTAACTACGATGCGGCCGTCGTGGAGCGGCTCCGAGGTGCCGGAGCGGTCATCGTAGGCAAGAACAACATGCACGAGTGGGCATCAGGCGGCACGTCTTCCAACACCACCTATGGCATCGCGCACAACCCCTGGGACGAGAGTCGGATCCCGGGTGGCTCGAGCGGTGGATCGACGGCTGCCGTGAGCGCTTCCATGATTTACGGATCGGTGGGGACGGACGGCTGGGGTTCCATTCGGGCGCCGTCATCCAATTGCGGCGTGGTCGGCCTCAAACCGACCTATGGACTGGTGAGCCGTTTCGGCGAGCTACCGCCGACGAGCGCGACGACCGACCACTTGGGGCCAATCAACAAGTGCGTCCGCGATGCAGCCCTCATGCTCAACGTGCTGGCAGGCCACGACCCCAGAGACCCTACATCGCTGCGCTCTCAGCCGAAAGACTACACAGCGGGCCTTGCCACCGGAGTCAAAGGGCTGCGGATCGGTGTGCCGCGGCGGTTCTTCTATGACCTGGCATCGGATGACGTGAAGGTCACGATCGCGAAGGCGGTCGATGCCCTAGCTGCTCAGGGCGCAGAAGTGCGGGATGTTGAGACACCCACTGTTGAGTACATGCCGTTGCTCACTTCAGCTACCGCGAACGAGAGCAATCCTTTCGTGGCTAAGCTCGCGCTCCAGGGCCCCGATGGCTTTGGCGACCAGCATATCTGGGAGCGCGTGATGGCGAGCCAATTCGTCCGCGTGGCTGATTCGCTGAAAGCGGCTCGGGTCCGCAACAAGATGCGCCAAGAATTCGAGGCCCTCATGGAGCAAGTTGACGTCCTGGCCATGCCCACCAACACAACCACCGCGTTCCCCATCGCACGACCCGGCGATTCGACGATTCTGACCCTGCCTTTCAACTATGTGGGAATGCCGACCATATCGGTGCCGTGTGGATTGGCCGCCGACGGGCTTCCAGTTGGGCTCATGATCGCCGGACGCCACTGGCAGGACGATATGGTTCTGCGCACCGCGTACGCTTGCGAGCAGGCAACGACGGGCGGTTACCTCGTACCCCCAATCGCGACGAGCGTATGAGCAGAGCAGCGTTCCTTGCTTCGATTCTGGGCATGGCGATCGTCGCCTGCAGCCCATCCCCCAACAGGAGCAACCCGACTTCCGCTGAGCCCACGGCAGCCACACAACCCGCGCGCACCTTTGTAACCGCGGTAGCGACAGAGCCCAAGACCCTGGGGGCGCGCATCATTGGGCAGCCGGCGGTCGCGCTGGCCCTGACCAGACGCATCGTGAATGCTGATCTGGCGCTGGTGGACACCCAGTCGAACTTCCATCCCTATCTGGCCGAGGCGCTCCCTCGGCTCAACACAGACAGCTGGAAAGTGTTTCCAGATGGAAAGATGGAAACGACCTACCGCCTGAAGCCCAACCTGGTCTGGCACGATGGTACGCTTCTCACCGCCGACGCCTTCGTGTTTTCGTGGGAGATTTACTCGACGCCAGATTTCGGCCAGGCCAGCTCCATGCCCATCAAGGTGATTGCAGACGTTACAGCCCCGGACAGCCAGACCGTCTTGATACGCTGGACCCAGCCCTATGCGGCCGCTGGTGCTCTCCAAAGCCTGGGAACCAGCGGTCCGTTCGGCTTGCCGGCCCTGGGGCGGCACATCCTGAGTCCGAGCCTGGAGTCAGGCCCGCAGGCACTCATCAATCACCCCTATTGGACCACCAGCTATGTTGGGTTGGGACCGTACAAACTCGATCGATGGGAGCCCGGAGCGTTCATGGAGGCATCGGCTTTTGATCGGCACGCTCTGGGGCCTCCTAAGATTCAACGCATCACGATTCGCTTTCTGCCCGACGCTAATCAGGCCTTGGCCAGCATGCTCGCCGGAGAAGTTCAGATGGCCACCGATCGAGCGATCGGGATTCCCCAGATTACGAGTTTCACGCAGCAGCGGCCGCCGGGCCCTGCGATCGTGATCCACAACTTGAACCCGTGGCTGGCGGGGCACTTCCAGGGCCGCAGGAGCTTCGTGAGCCCAGTTGCACTCTATGACGTGCGGGTGCGGCAGGCACTGGCACACGCGGTGGACCGCGCGGCCATCAATGACGCTCTCTTTGAAGGATTGCTCCCCATCGCGGACAGCCTGTTTCCGCCCACCTCTGACCTGGGGCGAGCTGCCGACGCGGCTGTCACCAAGTACCCGTTCGACCGGGGCAGAAGCGCGCAGTTCATGGCGGACGCGGGGTTCATCAAGTCCGCCGATGGTTTCTTCGCGAGCCCCAGCGGGGAAAAGTTCTCGGCCGAAATTCGGACCGACACCCCCTCCTTTGTCGATATCCAGACCGCCATGGCCGGGGGATGGCGCCAGGCTGGGTTCGGGTTCACCGAGCTCGTCGTACCCGCGGCCCAGTCTCAGGACCCGCAGGTAAAAGCAACCTATCCCGGGATCCTGCTCTCGTCGAACAGCAGTGGGGAAATCGGACTGAATAGCATTGGCACGGCCAACATCCCCATTGCGGAGAACCAATGGCGTGGTGCGGCCTGGGATGGGTACTCGAGCCCCGCGATCGACCGATTGATCGCCGCTTTTAGTGAGGCCTTAGAGCCGGTGCAACGAAACAAAGCCGCGGCCGACTTCGCAAGACAGTACAGCGCGGATGTTCCCGCCATATCGCTGTTCTTCCCAGTGACTCAGTGGGTCTTTACAGATGAGATGAAGGGTATCCGGGCGGGCCAGTCGGAAAACAACGTGGCCTGGAACATCCATGAATGGGACTTCGCAAACACCGCCTAACGGCCGGCAGGCATACGAGCGGAGCGCTAAGCGGAGCGGGCACGGCAGACTGGGTGCAGGCCCCGCACAACGTTTTGCCGAAAACCGGGGAGGAGGATCCTGGTGCTAATAGAAGAGAACGAGTTGCTAACCCGGACCGGACCCGGGACTCCGATGGGCCGGCTCATGCGTCAGTACTGGATTCCTGCCCTGCTCTCGACCGAACTCCCGGCGCCGGACTGCCCGCCCGTCCGGGTGCGACTGCTAGGGGAGAACCTGATCGCCTTTCGGGACACTCAGGGCCGCGTCGGGCTCCTGGCGGACAATTGCTCGCATCGGGGCGCTTCGCTGTTCTTCGGGCGCAATGAAGACGGGGGGCTCCGCTGCGTCTACCACGGCTGGAAATACGATGTCGACGGGCGCTGCGTGGACATGCCCAACGAGCCGCCTGAGACCAGTTTCGCCGACAAGATCCGCCATCTCGCCTACCCCTGCCGGGAGCGGGGCGGGGTGGTCTGGACTTACATGAACGCGGCCGGAGAGGGCGATCTGCCCTCACTACCCAACCTCGCGGCTAACTCGCACTCAGGTGAGGAGTGTCGCCCCTGGGCTGCTCAGCGGCACTGCAACTGGCTCCAGGGCCTCGAAGGCGATATCGACCTGACCCATGCGGCCTTTTTGCACAGCTTTCTTAAGCCGCGTTTTGCCTCCCAGCCGGGCAGCTTCGCCTACTACTCGGAGCGGGCCAAGGTACCGCTTCCATTCCTGGTACAGAAGGACTATGGCATCCTCTATGGCCTTCGTTATCCGGCTGAGGACGACTCATATCTCTGGCTCATCGGCCACTTCCTGCTGCCCTTCTACACCATGGTTAACTCCATCGACCTGGGCGTCCAGTTCGTGACTCGAGCTTGGGTGCCCATTGATGACGAGCACGTGATGTTCTGGTACTTCTGGTGGGGTCCAGAGGGGCTGCGCGAACCTGATCCGGAAGGAGGCCGCCAGGCGTTCAGCTACATGCGGGACTTCGATTATCTGCCCAATACTTCAGACTGGCGGGGGCGGTGGCAGCTGGCAGCCAACGCGAGCAACGATTACGAGATGGATCGCCAGCTGCAGAGGACCAAGAACTACACCGGTATCGCCACCGTCCACAACCAGGACCAGGCCATGACTGAAAGCATGGGGTCCATAGTGGACCGAACGCAGGAGCACACCGGCCCGGCGGACGGGACGATCATCAACGCGCGAAAGTCTCTGATCAACGCTGCACAGGACTTGACGGAGCGCGGCGTCGTGCCCGTAACCGTGAGCCGTCCCGAGCTATACGAGCTCCGTTCCGGCCGTATCGTGCTCCCGCGGGACACGGACTGGATCGAAGCAACCGAAGAGCAACGGAAAGCGTTGGCCTCGGCCGCGCAAACCTGACACAGCCCGGCTCGCGCGAGGAAGAAAATCGCCTCAGATCGGGACGACCGACCTCATTAACGTCTAAGGTTGAGGGGTGTGGATGATCATTGACTGCCATGGGCACTACACGACGGTTCCCGTGGAGTTCGAGCAGTATCGGCAGGCGCAGCTGGGCGACCTGAACAATCTGTCCAAGGGGACGATCAAGGTCAGTGACGAACAGGTGCGTGAGAGCCTCGAGGGCGCGCAGCTCAAGCTCCAGCGGGAACGGGGCACGGACCTGACGTTCTTCTCGCCACGCGCGAGCGCTATGGCCCACCATCTCGGCAACCCAACCGCCAACATGTACTGGGCGGAGCACTGGAACGACATGATCCACCGGGTCTGCACCATGTATCCCAAGAACTTCGTGGGTGTGGGCATGCTGCCCCAGTTCCCGGGCATTGAGCCCAAGACCTGCATTCCGGAGCTGGAGCGCTGCGTCAACGAGCTGGGATTCGTCGGGATCAACTTGAACCCGGACCCGTCCGGCGGAATGTGGACCGGGCCGCCCCTCACCGATCGCTGGTGGTACCCGGTTTACGAGAAGCTCGAGGAGCTGGACTGCCCGGCCATGATCCATGTGAGCCAGTCGTGCAACCCGAACTTCCATTTCACTGGCGCCCATTACATCAACGCGGATACCACCGCGTTTGTCCAGCTCCTGATGTCGAAGCTGTTCGACGACTTCCCCACTCTGAAGTTTCTGATCCCCCACGGTGGCGGAGCGGCGCCCTACCATTGGGGCCGCTATCGGGGATTGGCGCAGGACAACAACTGGATGCCGGTGCCGGAGCTGCTGCGGAACGTCTATTTCGACACCTGCGTCTACCACTATCCCGGGATACGGCTGCTCTTCGAAGTGGTGCCGCTCGACAATATCTTGTTCGCGTCAGAGATGGTGGGCGCCGTGCGCGGCATCGACCCCGAGACCGGCCATTACTACGACGACACCAGGCGCTACATCGACGCGCTACCCGATCTCCCCGAAGCCGGCCGCCAGAAGGTCTTTGAGGGCAATGCCCTAAAGGTCTTCAGCCGCGCCCGCTCGTTTCTTCCGCCCTCTGACTGACGCCTGCGAGCCCAAAGCTTCGGAACGAGGTGACACATGGCAGATGTAATGCTCGATCAAGACACGGCCCTAGCTGAGTTCGACCGCTCTCGCGAGTCGTATGAGCGCAGCTACGATCCGGTGCCCGACGACGCGCTC
>DASXTD010000043.1:0-5902 GCA_036505655.1 Chloroflexota bacterium | reverse complement strand
GATCCTAGAGGGCAACCATGGTATCTCGCGTCTGGCCAGGGAATGGGTGCAACGCTCACCCTCGTCGACCAAAAGAACGCGTATACCCTGGCCGATCGGGCTACCTATCTCGCGCAACGGCGGGTGCTGGAATCGGCTGTTCTCCTCCAAGGCGACCCGCGGCTCCTCAATGTCTACCATGTCATGCCGGTCAACCCGGCCCGGTTTCCGGGCGTCCACATCAACGCCGCGGGCGGCAAGGCGTTCGCCGACTTCATGGTGGGCCCCGCCGCCCAACGGATCATCGGCGGCTTCGGGAAGGAGCAGTATGGCCAGCCGCTGTTTTTCCCGGATGCGGACAGGGAGCGGAGCGCCTCGGCACCCAGCGTCCGAAGCTCGCGTCAAGAAGCGGCCGTTAATACGGAGCGGAGCGCCTCGGGACCCAACGTCCGAAGCTCGCGTCAAGAAGTGGTTGTTAATCTAGGCCAGCTAAGCCCATAGGATGGATCTCCTCTGGGAAGGGTTCAGGGAGGCCCTGCGCCTGTTGGCCCAACGTGATCCTTACCTCTTGCAAATATGTGGGCTGTCGCTCCTTGTCTCTATCCTGGCCACGGTGCTCTCCACGATCTGCGGCGTGCCGATGGGCGTATTGCTCGCGGTTCGCGACTTTCGGGGCCGAGGCCTCTTGAACGCTCTGGTCAACACCGGCCTCGGATTGCCCCCAGTCGTGGTGGGCCTCGTCGTGAGCATCTTCTTGTGGCGAACCGGCCCTTTCGGTGCTCTGCAGCTCATTTACACGCCCGCTGCCATGGTGGTCGCGCAGTTCATCGTGGCGGCCCCCATCGCCACTGCATTCACACGCGCGGCCGTCGAGGCTATCGAGAGTGAGCAGATCGACGCACTCCGCGTGAGCGGCGCGGCTGGGGTGATTCTCGGTCGAGAGTTGGTGCGAGCCGCCTATCCGGGCGTCGTGCTCGCCATCGCCGCTGCCTTTGGACGGGCAATTGCGGAGGTAGGCGCGTCACTGATGGTGGGCGGCAACATCGCCAGTCAAACTCGCGTGCTGACGACGGCGATTGCGCTCGAAACGAGCCGGGGCGCGTTTGCGCAGGCCATCGCACTGGGCATGGTTCTGCTTGGGTTGGCGTTCCTGGTGAATCTCGCCCTCTTCTGGGCCGGGAGACACACCGGGTCTGCCAATGTGAGGCCCTTCAGATAATGCCCTCGCCTTCTAACTCCGGCTCCCCGACCAGAGGGGCAAGTAATACGGAGGGGTCCAACGTCTCCGTTGCCCCTACGCCGGCGGGCGCTGCCCGCCCGTTGCCGCTCGGATGGGGCGGGCCGCTAGGGTGCAAGACCGCGATCTCATCTGGACTGAACGGGCGCGGCTTCGAGACCCGGCGCGCCAGGCTCGCGACGAATTGCTCCAGATCGTCGAAGATGGTGTACATAGCGGGGATGAACACCAGCGTCAGCAGCGTTGAGGTGATCAGGCCCCCGATCAGCACGATGGCGGCGCTTTTGAGCAACTCTGACCCCTCCTCGATGCCCAGGCCGAGCGGCGCCAAGGCTACGACCACAGAAGTTGTCGTCATGACGATTGGTCGCAGCCGAGTAGGGCCCGCTTCGATGAGAGCCTGCGCGCGCGTGTGACCACGTTTGCGCAGCGTCGCCGTGTAGTCCACCAGTAAGATCGCGTTCTTCCCCACCAGGCCCAGCAAGAGCGTGAACCCGAGCAGCGAAAAGAGCGTAAATGGCGACGTGGTGAGCGCCATGGCACCGAGCGAGCCAACGACCGCCAGCGGCAGCGACATGAGCACCGAGAGTGGCAGCGTAAGCGATCGGAACAGCATCACCATCAGCAGATACATCAGGACGAGCCCGGCCCCCATGGCGCGGAAGATCAACCCGAAGCTCTGCCCGCCTTGCTGCGCCTGTCCCTGATAAGTGATGGAGTAGCCGGGCGGAAGAGCAAGCGCATCGAGCTGCGTCTGGATATCGCGCTGGACGTCGCCGACCAGACGGCTTCCACCGGAGGCATTCACTGTGACCGAGCGCTCCCGGGACACGTGGCGGATCTGAGTGGGCGCCGTGCCCGGCGTGATCCGGCCCAACTGACCCAGGAACACGGTGGTCCCTCGGCTCGTCAGCAAGGGGAGCGTGGCGAGATTGTCAGGCTGGGCGCGGTAGGCATCGTTAGCCATGAGTCGTATGTCAACGTCGTCCTGGCCTGACCGACGGTACTTGCTGACCACAGTACCGCTCACGGCGGTGCGGAGTGCCGCTGCAGCCTGCTGAGCGCTAACGCCCAGATCGGCAGCCCGGTCGCGGTCTATGGAGAACAGCAGCTCGGGCTGAACGTGCTCGTTGTCGTTGTTCACGTCCACGGCGCCGGGCGTGCTCTTGACGATCGCGGTGACCTGGTCGACTAGCCGATTCAGGGTTTCGGGATGCGGGCCCCGCACGGCCACCTGGATCGCCTGCTGGCCGAAGCCGCCGAATCCAAATGCGTTGGGCAGCCCGATGCGCACGGTGCCCGCGGGAATGTCTTCGGTGAGGCGATCCCGCATATCGTTGGCGATTTCCTCTGACGAACGGCTGCGCTCCATTTTGGGAATGAGCAATACAAAGATGCGCGACGTATCGGCCGAGGTCGCCCCCGAAAACACACTCCCTCCCACGCTCGTGCTGGAGTAAATGAGCTGCACCTCCGGATACTCGCGTAGCCTGGCCTCGATCTGCCGAACCGCCGCATCCGTCCGCTCGATGGACGTAGCGGGCGGCATGACCAGCGTGACATCTACCTCGCTCTGGTCCCCCGATGGGAAAAGATCGAAGCCAATCCGACCCGTCCCGAGGAGGGTGCCACCCGCGACGAAGCTGCTCAAACCGACGGCGATCACGAGCCAGCGCGCCCCAATGCCGCTCCTGATTCCACTGCCCCAGCGGCCCACGGTGACGAGCATGGCCAGGCGGCGGCGCAAGCCGGTTCTCAGGATGCGTCCCTCCAGAACCCGAGTGAGTAGGTGCTGATAACGCAGGCTCAGCCCATCGAAAAACGCATCCCAGCGGCGACCGAAGCGCTCCACTGGGTTGTTGCCCTGCTTGAGTGCGTGTTCCAGACGCAGATACCGGCTGGCTAGAAGTGGGGTCAGGGTGAACGAGACTAGCAGTGAGGTGAGGGTCGCCGCGGTGATCACCAGTGCAAACGGCCGGATGAAATCGCCGGAAATGTCGGAGATCAGACTGATGGGCAGGTACACCACCACGTCCACCATGGTGATGGTGATGGCTGCCAGGGCGATCTCGTTCCGCCCATTTATCGCCGCGAGAATGGGCTGCTCGCGCCTGGCCATGTGCCGATAGATGTTCTCCAGCACCACGATGCTGTCATCCACTAGGATGCCGACCGAAAGCGTCAAGGCCAGCATCGAAAACAGGTTGAGGTTTTGACCGATCAGACTCATCACGCCGAACGTCACGAATACGGATGTCGGAATCGAGATCAGGACGATCAGGGTGCTGCGCCAGGTGTGCAGGAACAGAAGCAGGATGAGTCCGGTGTAGAGGACCGCCTCGGACAACGTCTTCCGAATCGTATTGAAAGAAAGCTGCGTATAGATGGCCGCGTCGGAAACCACGTCCAGCTGCATGCCCGCGGGCAACGTGGGCTGCATTTCGGCAAGCGCTTGACGGACGCCGCGCGAAACTTCAAGCGTGTTCGCCGCCGCCAGCTTGGTTGCGACCATAGTAATAGTGGGGACGCCGTTAACGCGGCTAATATTCTGGACCTTTTTGGAGGTGTCCAGCACCGTCGCGACGTCGCGAAGGTAGATCGGTCCTTGCGGCGTCTGCTGGATCACGATAGCCCCCAGCTGGGCGGGGTCTTTCACCAGGCCGCTGAGCCGGACGTTCGCGTCGGTGCCAAATGTGGATAGCGAGCCGGCGGGTAGCTCCACGTGCTCGGACTGGAGCGCCTGCTGCACCTGGTTCAGGCCGAGGCCGCGGCTCTGGAGTTTGAACAGATCAACCTGGATCTGGATTTCCCGGTCCCAGCCGCCCAATAGCTGCACGGACCCCACTCCACTGACAGCTTCGAGGCGTTTCTGCACCACGGTCTTTGCGATCTGTTGGAGCTCGTCCAGGCCCTGGGATCCAGACAGCCCCAGGGTAATGACCGGGAAGGCGCTGGTATCGAAGCGGGCAATGGTGGGCGCTTCGGCCTCGGCTGGCAGCTTATTGCGGATGCCGTTGACCACGCGCTCGGCATCCACGGAGATCAGCTGGCTATTAGCGGCCGGGGTGAACTGAACGGAGACGATCGAGACGCCCTCGTTAGACTGCGAGATCATCGAATCGATGTTTGGCAACGTAAACATCGCGTCTTCGATCGGCTTCGTGACCTGGGTCTCGACCGTGGCCGGATCAGCTCCGGGCACAGCGGTGATGATGGTCACGCCCGGGAAGCTGATGTTTGGGAAGATCCCCACGCCCATGGTGAGGTACGAGTAAATCCCGAAGCAGATCAGCGCCATGGTGGCGATGGCAACCAGCAGGGGGTTGCGGATCGAGAAGAGGGTTAGTCCCAACGATGCTCCAGGTTCATCTCAGTGGCGCGGGCCGACCCCCCCTGACGGCCGTCGCCGGTTCCGGGCCGGGGCGTTGCAGTCCCGAGACAGCTCCATTCGTGTTATGCGGCCGACGCCCGACCGCTCTCAGCCGTTGGTAGCGGCCGTACTGCAAATTGTTCAGGGATTATCGCAGGTCATTGTGGAGACGATGTGAAGGCCCAGCGAAGAATCAGTGGAACAGCCTCTCTCTAGACCAGCGGGGCGAGCAATTATGAGGGTTCCAATGACCCTATTGCCCCTACGCCAGCGGATGCTATCCGCCGCGGCTCTGGCCTACGACCGCGACGACCTCGACTTCCATGAGGAACTGGGGCTGCGCCAGGGCTACCACCTGCACCGACGTGCTGGCCGGCTTATGGCCCGCAAAGAACGCGGACCGCACCTCCCGCACAATGGGCTGATAGCGCATATCTGTCAGGTACGTCCGCATCATGGTGACGTCCTGGGGAACCGCACCGGCTTCTTTCAAGATGAGCCCGATACGACGGTAGATGCACTCGGCCTGGGCCTTGGGGTCGCCCAAGCCAACCAGCTGGCCATTGTCGTCGACTGCCGTCTGACCGGCCACCCAGAGCGTGTCACCCACCTTGTACCCGAGGGAATAGGGCTCGGGAGCTGGCAGTTCTTTCGGTTGAATTACCTGGCCCATGTTCTCCTCCATCAATTCGCCGTAGTATATTGCCCCGAAAGCTCCCCAAATGAGCGGAGCGGCATCGGGCCCCAATGCCGAGGGGTTAACGAGGAGCGGCCGTTAAGGAGGTGTTTGTGGTCGGTTCACGCAACAGCCGTCGATTCTTGCCGCTGATGTTTGTGGCACTGACGGCTGTAGGACTGGGCGCATGCTCCGCCGATCAGGCTAGCGGCAAGGTCGGCGAGCCGATCCGAGCCGGCGACTACGAGCTCACCGTCACCAACCTCGACGCCCACGCCAGCGGCCCGGACCGATTCACCAACCCGAAGCCTGGCAATGTGCTGGTGAAGGCTGACTTTGTCATGAACAACAAGGGCGGATTGCACCTGCCGGTGTGGGCGAGCTATTTCACCCTGCACGACAGCGGCGGGAGCGACAACCCGGTGCGCACGGACGTTTCGGGCGACCAATACCTCACCAAGCAGCGCGACGTGCCGCCCGGCGGCACCACCCAGGGCACTGTCTATTTCGAGATGGCCGCCAACGAGCGCCCCCAGAGCATCGTATTCGCGCCGGCCCTGGTAGGCTGGCGCACCCGCATCGCCGTCCAGCCTCAAGGCTAGGCAGGCAGGGCCCGCAGCCAGTCGGTGGGCCGAGATTT
>DASXTD010000042.1:0-5349 GCA_036505655.1 Chloroflexota bacterium | reverse complement strand
CCGTAGCGAAGAACGGGGACGTCGTATCGGGCAACCAGGGGGTCGCTGGTGACGATCCGGACCCCTTCGACGGTAGCTTGAGCGATGAGGAGGCGGTCGAAGGGGTCGCGATGGTGCCGCGGTAGGTATTCCACCGCGGCCGCATGGGCTACCGTGATCGCCAGCGGTGTGAAGCGGTCCTTCTCCATCACTCGGGGGAGCCAGGCTGCCACATCGGGTGGAAGCGCAAGCCGCCCGCGACTAACTTTGGTGGCGATCTCCCACGCGCTCGCGGCGCTCACGTAGACTTCGTTGGTCGGGTCCTCGATGGCGGCCCGAGCCGCACCCAGGCGCGGGGGATCCTCCAGCCACCAGATGAGGGCCATCGTGTCGAGGAGGAGGTTCACTCCTCGTCCTTGGGTTCCTTCGCCAAGTCGCCATACCAGAGCTTGTCCTTCGCTATCTCCTCCTCGGTCTCACCGTAGAACAAGGCCTCGAACTCCGGGTCGGGGTCATCGAAATTGTCGGACACGTGGATGAGCCCCCGCATCGAGCCCCCCACGCGGGGAGCCTTATCCCTGGCTACGGGAATAAGCTTGGCGGCCGGCTTGCCGTTCCGGGCGATGATGATCTCCTCGCCCGCCTCCGCGCGGTCCACCAATCGAGACAGGTGGGTCTTCGCCTCGTACATGTTGATAATGGCCATCAATTGCCCTCGATCATATCTGGTCTGCCTTAGTCTAGTTTAGCACGACCCGTCCAGGCCGAGCACCCATACGCGTGCGAGGCGCGACGAGACCACCTTCGTCTCCAGGTTGGGTGCTCCGTCCAAAAAAAGCGTATTCCTCGTTGCCCGCTCCTCGGAATGACAATCTGATCTTTTCGGCCGCGCCTCTATGCCCCCAGGTACGCTTTGCGGACCTCGGGCATCTCGCGGACCTCGGCGGCTGGACCCGAGACAGCGATGCGGCCCTCGCTTAGGACGTAGGCCTTCTGGCCTACAGCGAGGGCGAGATGTAGGTTCTGCTCCACGAGCAGCATCGTGAGCCCGGTGGCCCGGAGCTGCTTGATGATCTGGAAGACCGACAGGACCAGCGTTGGCGCCAACCCGAGCGACGGCTCGTCCAGCATCAGAATCTTGGGAGCAGCCATCAATCCGCGCCCTATCGCTAGCATCTGCTGCTCGCCGCCCGACAGCGTCCCCGCGGGCTGCAGGCGGCGTTCTTTGAGGCGTGGAAACAGTTCGAACACCCACGCGAGAGTCTCAGCATAACGAGCCCGGCCAGCCCGGGGCGTGGCCCCCAGGTCCAGGTTGTCCTGCACGGTCAGGTTGGTGAACAGTTGCCGGCCCTCGGGGACCAGCACCAGTCCCAGATCCACCCGCCGATGCGTGGCGAGGTGCGTAATACCGAGGCCATCGTAGACGACGCGCCCGGATTCGGCTCCAATCTGGCCCATGAGAGTGCGCAGCAAGGTGGTCTTACCGGCGCCATTGGCACCCACCAGGCAGGTCGTCTCGCCCGGTTGGAGTACCAGCGAAACGTCCCAGAGCACTCGAACGTCGCCGTAGCCGGCCGATACGTGCTCGACAGCCAGGATGGGCGCCGCTTCGTCCGTCATGAGACGGCCAATCCTTGCGGTCGCCCTCGGGGATTGGTGTCCGATGCCGCTCCGCTCATAAATCCTCGAACTGCTTCGGATCGCCCAGGTAAGCGGCGATCACCTGCGGATCGGATGCAACCAGGGTCGGCGCCCCCTCTGCGATGACGCGGCCCGTTTCCAGAACCACCAGGCGATCGCACAAGCTCATGATCGCGTGCATGAGATGCTCGACGATAATCACGTTGACGCCTCGATCGCGCACTACCCGGATCACGCCGAGCATCACGGTCACCTCTGTGGGATTAAGGCCCGCCAGCACCTCGTCCAACAAGAGAGCTTTGGGCTCGGCGGCCAGCGCACGAGCGAGCTCGAGCCGCTTCTTCTCAGCCAGGTTGAGCTTTCCCGCCGGCAGATGGGGGTCGGCGTCTAACCCCACCTCGGCCAGGACCCGATCCGCCACCGGATACGCCTCCTTCAGCGGGCGGTTGTTCCTGCCAAAGCAGGCGCCGACCGCGACGTTGTCGCGCACACTGAGATCCGCCAGCGGCTGCACGATCTGGTGCGTGCGGGCAATACCGGCTCGGGCCGCTGCATAGGGAGGCTGGCCGGTCAGATCGCGTCCATCAAAATGAATGGTCCCTCGGTCGGGCGCAAATACGCCGCTGATCAAGTTGAACAGTGTGGTCTTCCCGGACCCATTGGGGCCGATAAGGCCCAGGATTTCGCCGTCGCGCAGTTCCAGGCTGACGTCGTGGAGCGCGATCACCCCTCCGAAATGTTTGGTGACCTGCTCCACGGTTAGTGTGGCCTGCATGTGGGTCCCGATCTCAGATCCCTGTCCTCCGAGGGCTCCCGCCTCTGTCTCGGTCACTCGAGCAGTCCCCACAACAGTCGCGACCGCTGGCGCAACACGCCGGTGATGCCGCCGGTGGCGAACAGGACGATCAGCAGCAGCACGGCCCCAGCGATCACGACGTGCAGATCGCGGAAGAGTGCGCTCGTGAGCAGTGAGCCGCGCAGCTGCTCGTACACCACCGAGCCGATCACGGGACCGACGACCGTGCCAAATCCGCCCAGCATCAGCTGCACCATCGCCTCGATCGAGGTGGTGAGGCTGAAGGCGGCATCGGGGGTGATGTTGCCATTCTTGAAGAAATAGACGGGCCCGGCCAGCGCCGGGAAAAAGGCGGACAGGGCATAGGCGAGCCGCTTGAGGTGTGGGCTATCGATCCCCAGAGTCTGGGCGGCGTCCTCGTTTTCACGGATGGATTGGAGGGCGAGGCCGAATTTCGACCGCTTCACCACGAAGCTGGCCGCTACCACCGCCAGCGCCAGGATCACCATGAGCGCGTAGGCCATGATGAGAGCGCCGCCGGGCCCTCCGTATGCTCCATAGACCGAGAGGTTCAGAAAGATTCCCAGCGAGCCCCCCAGAAAGTCCAGGTTCCCCACCAGGACCCGAACCGCTTCGTTTACGCCAATCGTGGCGATAGCAAAGTAGGCTCCCCGCAGCCGCAGCACCGCGGTCCCCAACAGAAAGGCCACCGTAGCAGCAAACACGGCCGCGATTAGCATGGACGGGATCAGATGCAGCCCGAATCGCGTGATGCAGAACATGGCGACGTAGCTGCCCAGACCGAAGTAGACGATATGGCCGAAGTTCACGTAGCCCGCGTAGCCGAGAATCAGATTCAGACTGGACGCCAGCACCAGGAACATCAGAATCAGGAAGAACGACTCGCGCAGGCTCCCCGATCCCGTGGCCAGTGGAGCCAGCGCACCCAGCACGATCAGGCCCAGCAGCGCCCAAAACGCAGGCCGTCGAAACGCCGACAAGTTATCTGTTCCAGCGGGCCAGAATGCCTTCCGGCCGAACCAGCAGTATGACCACCAGCAGCGTGAACTCCAGGACCGGGACCCAGCTCACCTGCAGGAATTGGGTTGCCACCCCTTCGATGAGTCCGAGCAAGATGCCCCCAGCCAGTGCACCGGTCGGGTTTCCCAGCCCGCCCAGCACCACAATGAGGAAGCTCCGCAGCTCGTAGGGGCCGCCGGACAGAACTGTGAATGGGAACAGCGTTCCGATGAGCCCGCCGGCAAAGGAGGCCATCATGATCCCCAGCCCGAAGCTCACGGCGAGCACCAGGCGAGTATTGATACCCACGAGCGATGCCGCACTGCGATTGTTGGACACCGCGCGGATGTAGGTTCCCAAACGGGTGCGGTAGAGCAAAGCGTAGAGCAGCCCGGTCACCGCCAGGGAGAAAACCGCGGACGCGATGCGACTGCCCAGAATCTGCACCGGCCCTACGGATAACAAGCCCAGGTCCACGCTGATCGAGCGGGGAGTGGTGGAGAAGAATACCGTCCCGGCACCAATGACCATAAGGCTTACCGAGTAAGTCGACAGCAGCGTCATCAGCTCGGGGGAATCGATGATGCGATGGATAGCAATGAAATAGATGGCCACACCGATGATGAGCCCGGCAACCAGGATCAAGCCGAGGCTGATGTAGGGATGGATATGGAAAGCGGTCGATATCAGATACACCCAGAACATGCCGGCCACTATCGCCGCGCCGTGGGCCAGGTTCACCACGCGCATGACGCCGAATATCAGGGTGAGCCCCATGGCGGCTACCCCGTAGATGAGACCGAGCATGAGGCCATCGGCACCCGAATTGAGCAGCGCGTTCACCTGCCCCCAATCCTCCCCCAGCGGGAGACGGGGAAAGCCTCGTCGCCTCTCCCCTTGGGAGAGGCCGGCCCCTCCGCCGGAGGCGGATAAGGACGGGTGAGGGCTGGTCGCGGAGTACGCACCTACGGCTTGGGGTAGACCAGTTTGGCAGAGGCCGCGTCCGCCGGCCAAACGGTCTGGCGGCCCAGCTCCGCAGTTTTCTGCCACTGGAGAAGGACCATGTCGTGGCCGGTCTGGAGACCATAGGTCTGGCCAGTATCAAACTTGGTATGACCAAAGAATGTCATGATGTCCATTTTCGCTAGCGCGGCCTCGACCGCCTTCGGATCCGCGGAGCCCGCGTCGCGTAGGGCTTTCTCGAGGATCACGCCCGTCCCGTAGCCGCCGGCCGAGTGATAGCCCGGATCGTAGCCGTATTTCTCTTTGTAGGAGGTGGCGTAGTCTTTTAAAGCCGGTCCGTAGTAGGGGATGTGGAGAGCGGAAGCAGCGGCCTCCGAGTACGTTGCCTGCGGCTCCCACTGGCTCGGCGCCAGGATACCATTGGCTGCGTCGCCAAGATCGGCGAACTGTGGATCGGCCGGAGCTACCAGGAGCGCGACCATCTTGGCCTTGACCTGCTTCTCTGAGAGCTGTCGCGCCAGCGTCGTGCCGTCGGCGAAATGCCCGCCGCCGATGATCGCGTCAGGATTCGTGCCCGCGATCTTGGTGATGAAGGGCGCGAAGTCGGACGTCCCAGTGTCATAGCCCTCGTCCACCACTACGTCGAGGCCCTTTTGAGACGCGTAGTCTCTGGCAGCGCTGGCCACATCCGCAGAGAAGGGATCTTTCTCGTAGACCAGAGCGACGCGCTTGGCGGATGGATCAGTCTTCTGGAGGGCATCTATTGCACCGGTGAGGTACTTGCTGCCCGGGCTGTAGACCTGAAATGCGTGTTTGTACCCCCGCGTAAATGTGCTGCCAGCCGCCGCGCCCACGATCAAATTGGTCTTTTCGTACTGCTCGGTCACAACTGCCGACGCGGCGGCGGTGGCGCTCCCATAAGGGCTGATCAAGAAGTCCGCTTTGTCATC
>DASXTD010000041.1:0-4360 GCA_036505655.1 Chloroflexota bacterium | reverse complement strand
TTCCGGCTCTCACAGCGCGAAGCGGGCGGCTCTTATGTTCAAGAAGGCGGGGCCAAGTCGATCCAGTGGGTGTTCCAGGACCTCAACGGCGAGCACACGTCGTTCACCATGTTCCAGGATGACCCAGCCTCTGACGTGCGCATTGATTCCAGGGCGCAGATCATGCTCTCGACGTCGTCTCGCAGCGTTCGCCTGGCGGATGGCGGTCTGCAGAACGTGCGGGTCTCCGAATCGCTGATGACGCTCCAAGAAGCTGAGAATCCGCCGCTATTCCAGATTCTGACCGGAATAACAACCCAGATGGGCTCGCTCTTCCCGTAGCGCCTCGCTCTGTGCAGCCCGCGCTAGACGCAGACTCGGGACGATGGGTCCCGATCGCGCCGCTCCATTACTCGTTCGAGAGAACGATGGGCACGAAGAGATCCTCCAGGGGCCGGCGCTCCCTTACGAACCCCTGGTCGAGCAGGTACTGCTGTAGTGCGCCGAGCGTCACCTGGTTCGCCTTCGCGTGGAGGCCGCTCGGGAACGGGTCGCCGCCAAACATCGCATCCAGCTCCTCGATGTCCGCGAACAGCCATGGGAGCATGTAGCGGAGCGTGCCGCTGAAGCGCATGTTCTGCAGCGCCCGAGCTTTGGACTCCTCCCACGCCTTGTAGAGGCTTTCCGCTACCCACAGGTGCTGCTGATACAGCTCTTCTTTCATGACCAGCGTGTGCATGATGGGGAAGATTCCCGTCTTCTGAAAGAAGCGGCGCTCCTCGGCCCTGTAGTCCGGAAACAGCCGCTGCACCTGAGACTGTTTGCCCAGCGCGAAAGGCTGCCGGGCCCCTATGTAAGCATCGATCTCGCCCTTGGCCAGCATATCGCTGAGTGTGCGGTCGGCCGGAATTTGATCGAGCTGCAATGACCGGTCTTCCGGCAGGATCTCATCGAGCTCATCCGCGGAACGCGGGTTGTTCACACCTCCCACGAACCAGCAGATGCGGTCGATTGCCACTCCATACTCGTGCTGCAGGATCCCTCTGATCCAGACCGCGGCGGTCTGCCGATATTCAGGGACGCCCACTCGCTTGCCTTCCAGGTCTTTGGGCGTTTTTACCCCCGACTCGCTATTGATAAAGATGAAGCCATGCCGAAATAGCCGCGACGGATAGATCGGCAAAGCCACGAACGGAAACTCGCCCCGCGTGCGAAGCGTCATGTACATGGAGCAGGACATCTCAGCGACGTCGAACGAGTGCTTCATGATCATGCGGGCAAAGATCTCGGGCGGAGACTGGATCGGGACGTAGGTCAGATCGATGCCCTCCGGCCGCACGCTGCCGTCGACCAGCGCAGCCGTTCGATCGTAGGGGCCGCACGCCATCGTAACCGCCAGGTTGGACAAGGCGTCCTCCGCTAAACGATGAAGGTGAGATTGTAGATAGGCAGATCGCGATCGATCAGCTGGACCTTCTTCTGGGCGATGAGCCATTCATCAGCATCCCGGCGCAGCGCGTATTCGCAACGACCCGCCAGCAGCCGCTGACTCCCCAGCGGATATTGAGTGCCCATGTGATCGCCTGGGCGGAGCTCTGTCACCAGCATGGTGCAGCGGATCAGGGCTGTATCGGGCTCCTCGGTCTCCTCGACCTCCACATTGCTGACCAGGTGGACGGTTCGGGAAGGCGGCATCTGCGCGAGGTGCCCTTCTCGGAGCAGCTGGTGGACTCGCTTGGTTCGCTGCAAGCTGTCGTCATAGATGAGCGACGGCTCCCGTTCGGGGTCGGCGTTGTCTGACGCCGGCAGCCAGTAGATCCCGTCCTCGCTGAACAGCGCCAACCACTCGTCCAGTCGGCGCTCGTCGAGCAGCCGACACTCTCGATACACGAACCGCTCGGCATCGGCGACCGAAAGCTCAGCCATCTCTACTCCGAACCCGTGTAGCGAGCCTGCCCGCATCAGCCTTCTGGGCGGCCCAACTTCGAGCTAGCAAGCAGTCCAATTTCCCCTACAGCAGCGGGCCTTGCCCGTGGCCCTGCCCGTACATTAGTCGGCGCCACTCGCGATAGAAGGACCGCTGGGGCAGCTCGTCAGTGCCCTCGCCGATCCACTCACCGGACGGCGCTTCTTGCTCGTGCTCCAGCCCCCGGGCGAATTGCACCCGCTGATCCGGCCACCCCGTAAGTCCGGTCTGGACTCGGGCGAACACTTCCAGGTCATCCGCGTTGACGAACCCGGACACAGCCGAGCCCGATGAGATGGAGATCTCCTTCATCACTCGCCGCAGGGCACCCTCGTTGACGTGATCCGGAACCCCGTCCAGCTGCACCGGGAACTCGTAGATGATCGACTGATCGACCGTGATCGGCTGAACCAGCCGAAACTTGAATTCCATCAAGTGGAAGTTCGGAAACAGCGTGATCTGACGCCGCACAAAGATGCGGTCGGTCTCTTCCTGGCCGTAGGTCTCGGTCAAAAGCGCTCGGAGCTCATCGAACTGGGGCTGCACCTCGGGTGGGATATCGTCCCGCGGCCGCTCCAGGATCCCGTGCCCGTAGTCAAAGCCGTGCGTGCCCCCAGCCCAGCCGGCCTGCCGGTTCCGCGTCCCGAAGTGCTCCATCGTGCGAATCGCCGACTCGTGAACGAAGCGGGCATGGTGCCCATCCGTCGAATTCTCCACCTGGAGCTTCCAGTTTCCGGGATACAGGGCCCGATACGGCGGCAGGACCCGCAGGCTGCGGCTGGGCGAGTGGGAGAACCAGAGATCGACGTACTGTTTCATCGCACCCAGGTACGATTCCAGGTCCTCGCCGTCATCGCTGAAGCGAGCGAAGATCATGCCGTAAAGGCTGCTCACTCGGGGGGCCGCTATGAGCCCGCCGATTTGCTCCACCCAATCGGCCGGGTAGCGGGCCACGTCCGGCACCAGCGCCAGCCGCCCGTCGTTGCGGTACGTCCAACCGTGGTAGGGGCAGCGAAAGAACTGCGCGTTCCCACGTTCCTCGCGGCAGACCATGGCTCCGCGATGTCGGCACGTGTTCACCAGCACGTGGATGTCGCCATCCTGCGCGCGCGTGACGATGACGGGCGTGCGCCCGACGGCCGACGTTCGGTAGTCGCCCGGGTTCGGAATCTCGCTCTCGTGGGCTACATATACCCAGGAGTGATGGAAGACCCGCCGCATCTCAACGTCAAAGGTGGCCGCATCGGTGTAGACGTGGGCGTCCACGCTGAACTCGGTGGCGGTCTCTTTCACCAGCCCACCGCTGTCGACCACATGCGTCGTTTCCAGCATCCAAGCCTCCGTCCGTCTCGGGATTATAGGAGCCCAAGCATAGACCTCCTTGTACTATGCACGCGACCCGTCCGGTCGGGCGAGCGTTTGTCCCCCGCCCTACCGGGCATGACTGCATTCCGAATGGGAGCAAGGAACGTGCAGACCCGGATCCCCAACGGGCTTGTCTTGGCCAGCACGTTTGTCCTGGCAATCCTGGTGGGGGTCTGGCTGGCCCCACACGGCCACCAGCTCGCTCAGTCGATAGGGATTGGGCTCGCAGCCGCTGGTTTGGCAGGCACGTCACTCTCCGTTGTGGTGCGGCGGCCAATTCCGGCTGGGCTGCCACTTGCGTTCGTCGCTGGTCTGGGCCTGCTGAGGGCCGCCACCGCTTTGGCCGCGCCATTTGTCCCCTGGACTGAGGCGCCCCAAGAGCGAATCGAGGTCGTCGGCCGCGTCGATGCAGCCGAGACCCGGGGCACGGCGGGCTTCGTGCAGGTCGTCGTCGAGTCCGTCGAGGCCACGGGGCGGGTGGGTCTGGATAAAGCCCCAGCCGGGATGGTTCGGCTTACCCTGCCCGCGCTACCGAGCATCGACGTTGGCGACCGCGTGCGGGTCGTAGGCAGATTCCAGTCCGTGGACCCCAATACGGCCAGCGGGCAGGGGCTCTTGAGGCGCGGCATCGTCGCCGTGTCTGCCTTACCCGACGTGGAGAACCTGGGCTCTACTACATCGGGACCGCTCGCTCTGCTCGGCCGGTTGCGTAGTGAGTTGGCTCATTCGCTGGAACGAGCCCTGCCTCAGCCTCAAGCTGGGCTACTCGTGGGCCTGTTGGTGGGCGGGCAGCAGTCGATGACCGAGGACCTGCGTCAGGCGCTGATCGCCACTGGCACCACCCCTCTCGTGGTAGTGTCCGGCTACAACATCACGTTGGTGGCTGGCGCCTTGATGACTGCCCTCCGAGGTTCCGCGGGGGGCCGGGCGGTCATTCCCATTGTCGGCGTCTGGCTCTTCACGCTGCTGGCCGGGCTCACCGGATCCTCCATACGGGCGGCCTTGATGGCTACTCTGGCAGTGGGAGCGCGACGGTTTGGGCGGGGCACG
>DASXTD010000040.1:0-2942 GCA_036505655.1 Chloroflexota bacterium | reverse complement strand
AGCTCGCTATCGCTGCCCATACCGCGCGCGTTGGTGCCCCAACCGATGCGGGTTTCGGCGATGGGCCCGCTGCCTACGTTGGTCACGCCGGTGGCCAGAAACGGGCGGGCTTCCTCGTGCGCCTTCTCGTCAGTCTCGGCGACATGGACGTTGCGCATCAAGAAGATATGCGGCATCGGCCCGGGATGGCGGTACTCGAGCCACTTCTGACGGTAGAAGTCGAACTTGCGGGCCACGACCTCATCGGTATCCAGGTTCTGCGCCACGTGGTAATTCTTGCGAGCCGCGTATTCGAGCGAGCTCTCGCTGTGCGCCGCCGCCCAGATGGGTGGATGTGGCTTCTGATAGGGCTTGGGCTCGGGCAGCGCCTCGTCGAAGTGGAAGTACTTCCCGTCGTAGTTCACCTCGCCCTGGGTCCAGGCCAGCTTGACGATGTCCAGCACCTCTTCGCCCATCGCGTGACGCTGGTAGTAGTCGGCACCCCAGCGCATGAACTCGTGCTCGTGCACCCCGACACCGGTGCCGAACTCGACGCGGCCTTTCGACAATTGGTCCAGCATCGCGACTTCCTGGGCGAGCCGAAGGGGGTGGTGGAGGGGCAGCTGCCAGATCATGGCTCCGATCCGGAGCGTGCTTGTAGCTCGGGCGACCGCGGTGAGATAAACCGTAGGCGCTGTGGCCCGTCCAGCTGGAGAGTTCTGGTGCTCAATCACGAAGTAGGAGTGCCAGCCCAACTCCTCCACTCGCTGAGCCAGGCGGATGTGGCTCTCGTAGTTGTCAGCAGTCGGAGGGCCTGCCACCGCATCCCAAAAAGCGAAATCGAGCTGAGCCAACGGATCTTAGCCGGCGTCGTCAGGGAGGCCGATACGGTTGACCTCGAGCAGCTTGATGTAGTGGTTCCAGCCCCATTTCTCCACGCCTTCGAGCGCTGCCCAACCGGTGCGGGGGCGGTCAGCGCGGTTGCCCCCCATACGTGCCCCGTAGGCGTTGCGGTCCTGCTCCGCAATCTCGATCCCCTGGCGCCCCGAGGTCGTGATGTCCCACATGACCTGAGAAAGCTCATCGAACCGAATGGCGAGCTGCGTGGCCGCCTCGACGGTACCGCCGGAGACCGTGATCCCGTGGCCGCGCATGAGCAGAACATCGCGACTACCCATCGCCTTCAGCATATCCGAGGCCAGGTCCTTATTAGTCACGGTCACGGAGCGCTCGAAGATAGGCACGCCTTTCATCACGATATCGAGCGCAGATGGATCGTAGGCTCCGAAGTACGGCTTGTAGGGGATGTCGGTGATCCCGCAGCGAAGGGCGTATTTGGGGTGCGCATGGACCACTGCCTGAACTTCCGGATGGGCCCGATAGATCTCGCCATGGATAGCGGTCTCATTGGGCTTGGCATGCTTGTCGTCCATCCCGGGGCCATCGCCGTCGAAGTTGACTCGCCGGACATTGTGCACGCCGGTAAACATGAGGCCCAACTCGGCTCCGCCACGGCAGCGGATCCACATCTCATCGGTGCCCGGAATGCGGGCGCTTACGTGCCCGGTCGTCCCGCTCACCAGGCCCAGCATGCCCAGGATGCGGCACGAGATCGCGACGTTCATCCTTAGCTCGTCAGCTTCGGCCATCAACTCCCCCTGTTGTGAGGTTTTCTGCTCGACGGTTCTAGAGCATGAGCCTCGCGCGCGCAACGCGCCTATTCGCGCTCGGGATGGTAGGTGACGGGCGGCGTGAACTTGTGAAAGCGCTTGCGGTGCTCGGGTGTGAGGCAACGGAAGGCCTGAGGGGTGAGCGCAAAGCCGCGGTGCGAGAGCGTAGCGCAGATGTTCACCGTTTCGCCGATCACATCCAGGCGGTCGATGCTTCCCATCTTTCCCATCGTAACCTCGCCGAAGTGGGCGTTGACGTGCAGACCGCTGTCGATCCTCCGCTCGTGGAACCACGCTTCGGCGCGATCGTGCAGCGCGAGCAGAGCCATGATGCCTGGATCGGCCAGCTCCTCCGAGAAGACGATCAGCGCCGCGTCGCCCATGAACTTGATAACCAGGCCGCCGGCCGTGTTTACGGCTTCCTCGGTCAGGCGGTAGAAGTCGTTGAGCTCCGCGAAAACCTCAGCGCTAGGTCGGCCGCGCGTGTTCACCATGAATCGGTACTGATCACAGAAGGCAACCAGGACGTTGGTCGTGACGGGGTGCGACAAGGCAGGGACAAAGCTCGGGCGCATGGCGGGCCTCCTCAGCACGTAATGGTGTGTACAGCCGGCCCCTACGTCCGGCAGTGTCGCCGAGCCATCGTCAGCCTGAAATCTGACAGTGGTCCGATTGTAGATGCAGGGCTACACTAGAGCCACATTCAACGCGCTCCTGGGGGTGAAGCATGGCAAAAAACGGGTTCAAGGTCATGGATAGCGACATGCACATCATGGAGCCGCCGGATCTGTGGCCGCGGTATATCGATCCTGAGTTCAAAGACATCGCTCCCAGAGGACGCATCTCTGAGAACGTGCGTGACCTCCGACTGATTTTTCCGAACGACCCGCCTGGGGCCGACGTTTCACTTACCCGTCCGGCCAGCGGGACGCCGAACCGCGGCCATAACTTCGACCGCAACCAGGATCTCTATCGCGACCACTCCCAGCGCGGCTGGACGGCTGATTGCCAGCTAGAGGCGATGGACCGCGAAGGCCTGGACGTGGCGGTGTTGTTCCCTACCCGTGGCCTGACAGTGCTGACCCACCCTAACCAGGATCCGAGGTTCGCGGCGGCCATCGCTCGCGCCTACAACGATTGGCTCTACGATTTCTGCAAGCTGGACAACGACCGCTTGCTCGGCTCCGGGATGCTCTCGGTCTACGACGTGAAGGATGCCGTGGCCGAGGCCCATCGTTGCGCCAAAGAGCTGGGATTCAAGGCGGTCTTCCTCCGCTCGAATGTGGTTAACGG
>DASXTD010000039.1:0-5498 GCA_036505655.1 Chloroflexota bacterium | reverse complement strand
GACCACAACTCCGAACGCCGCCTCGGCAGAGCTTGCCCCACCTACGTCGACCAGGTAGAGCGCCAGGTAGCCGAGCAGGATGTCTCCCACCAGGTCGGAGACTTCGAGCAGGATCAGCCAGCGCAGGACATCCCCTCGCCGCACCGAACGGATGGCCCACACCACGCCTTCAACCAGCGTGCTCACCATGCCACTCCTGGCTTCGGTAGACTGGGGAGCATGGATCGGAGCCCGCGCAGCGCCCACCACCCCGAGCACGGCGACAACTGAAGCCAGCAGGAAACCTGCTCGCCAGCTCATTCCGACTGACGCGGCTAGCCCGATGGCCACCGTCCCGGCCAGAATGCCGGCCGAGCCAGCGAACGTCCAGCGCGCCATGTTCTGCTCGCCGCGGGCCGGATCGACGTCAACTAAACTCGCTTGGGCTAGAGACACGAACGCCCCGCTCGCGGGTGAAAACATGACGAACGCTCCCAGCAGGATCCAGAAGCTGGGTGCGACCGCCATGCCGAGGACAGCCAGGGCAAAGAACGCGCCGCCAATCACGACCAGCCGCTTGCGAAGGCCGGTGTCACCCAGGAAGGCTATCGGGATCTCGATCAGGTTCGCCACGATCAGGGGAAGGCCGAGCAGGATCCCGACCTCGGTGTAGCTCAGGCTCAGATCATCCCGGATCTGTGGCCAGGCGGCCTCACGCAGACCAAAAACCAGCTCGTCGATGAACTCGATCGACAGCAGAAGCAGGACCAGACCACCTCTGGCGCCAATGCGACGGGTGGCCCATTGAACTAGGACGGCAGCCTTAGGTCAATAGTGCATTTTCAGACCAGCTCGATCTCTTCGGTGCCGTGTACGTGGTACTCATTATTGTCGGCCGGGTTGCGCAGGATGTGCTTCGGATCTCGCCCTGCGCGCATCTCTTCAACACTCTTGAAATAGATCTGCCGCATGAGCATCAGGACCTTGTCCTGCGGCGTGAGATGCTCGTGCTCGCGATCCACCACCGGACCCTGGCTCTCATTCACCATGTTGTCCTGGCACAAATAGCCCTTGATGGCCGTGCCGGGTGCATTAACGGGAATCCCCGAGATCGTGTCCACACCAGCGTAGTTACGGTAATAGCGGTTCTCAGGACCCGGGGGCGTGAAGGGCTCGGGTTGGTGCGGCCACGCGAACGGCGTGCCGTCGTGGCGAGGCGGAGAAAAAGCTGCCTGGAAGCGGACCGTATGCGTATCGTCGGCTGGCACGTACCAGGAGTAGAACTTCTGGACCAGACCGCGATCCGCGGGACGTCCGCTGGCCTGAATGCGCACGAACCCGGCCGGCATGAAAAAGTGCGCGTACACCGTGTCCACAGTCAACGAGTTCACGTTCGGCAAACAAGCGCGTTGCCAGATGCCGTAATCGCTCTCCAGGAATTCCAGCTGCGGCTTCGGTAGGTCCACTAGCTTGTGCTTCACCTGAGACCAGCGGTCCATGTGCAGGTAAGAGAAGTGCACCGTGTCGAGGGCGCCCTCGACGTTCTGAATAAAGTTGCTATTGATGTGGTAGTAGTCCACCTTGGGCGCGCCGTCCTTGCGGACCAACACTTCGTAGCGCGGCACAAGCGGCTTATGCTCTGGTGGGCCGAGGTACGCAAAGATCATGCCGCCTAGCTCTTCGCATGGATAGGACGGGTGCCGCAAATGACCGCGATACGCGCCGCCATCCAGCTCGGCGGGCTGCTCCAGGACGTTGCCTTCCCGGTCGTACAGCCAGCCGTGAAATGGGCACCGAATGCCACCGTCCTCAACTCGCCCGTATGCGAGTGAGGTGCCGCGATGCGAGCAGTGCAAGGCCAGAAGCCCCGGTTCTCCCTGGTCATCGCGGAACAGGACCAGATCCTCGCCCATGACCCTGATCTGGCGCGGCTCGCCCCCGAACGGCAGCTCTTCGGAAATCCCGACCGGCTGCCAGTACCGACGCATGAGATCACCCATGGGCGTTCCAGCGTCCGTCTGCGTGAGCGACTCGTTGGTGACCTGGTCGAGCATATCCACCTGCCCTTGCCCCGTAGCCGTAGGGGCGGGACCTGTGCCCGCCCGCGTCTGACCCGCCCGGGCGAATGGGCGCCCACAGGTGGCGCCCCTACAGTGTCCGGGCGGAAGTATAGCCCCCAAAGCTGCTAGCATAGCCGCGCTTAAGGGTGTAACGAGGAGGAATTGAATGTCACGGGAAGGTCGAGCCAGTCCACTTCTGACACGGTCTCAGATCGTGTTGGAGATGGCCTACGAGGTCATCAAAGACCCGAAGTGGGCCCCCAAGCAGGTCAAGATCGATTTCCGAGAGCCCGGCGGCCATTTGCCCTGGGTCGCCTCATTCTTTGGCAGCGACGCCCCACCCTCCATCGAGGACGTGGCCCGCGGCGACGTGCAGATCGCCATCATGAATCCAGCTGAGCCGTTGGCGGTGGCCAATCGCGGCAAGGGCCCCTACAAAGAGCCCATCCCCCTCCGCATCATCACCATCATTCCCTCCACCGACCAGTTCTGCTTCGCCGTCAGCGAGAAGTCCGGGATTAAGTCGCTCGAGGAGATCACCGAGAAGCATCCGCCCCTCCGCTATTCCATGCGGGATCGACCCGACCATCCTACTCGCATGCTGGTCGAGGAGACGTTTCGGGCACTCGGCTTTAGCATGGCCGACGTCGAGAAATGGGGCGGCGGCCTGGTCGAGCAGCCTGGGTTCCCGCCGGACGTGAGTCGGGTAACCAGCGGCCTGGTCGACGCCATATTCGATGAGGCAGTGGATAACTGGGTGCCCCAAGCCATCGATGCCGGCATGCGCATCCTCCCCATCGAAGGAGCACTGGCCGCCAAGCTAGAGGACGTCGGATTTCGTCGCGCTAACGTTACTAGAGCGCAATATCCGAAGCTGGCGGCCGATATCCCGACCCTCGACTTTAGCGGCTGGCCGGTTTACACGCGAGCGGACGTGCCCGATGAATTCATCCGCGCCTGTTGCGAGGCCCTCGAACGCTGCAAGGACCGTGTACCCTGGCAGGGTGGCCCGACACTGCCCCTGGAGCGCATGTGCCTCGATGGCCCTGATACTCCAATGACTGTGCCGTTGCATCCGGCGGCGGAAGGTTTCTGGCGCGAGCGCGGGTATATCAAGTAGGGGCGAGGCTTGCCTCGCCCGGAACGGCGTCGTCAAACTCGGGTCAGGGATGCCTGACCCCTACTAGAACTTCAATAAAGGTGGAAACAAGATGGACGAATCCAGCGCGGAATTTCTGAATAGCAACAAAACGCGGGCGAACGGCCGCTGGGATTCCGCTCGACTCAAGCGGGAGCGACGCGAAAATCTTCAGGCCGAGATGAAGCGGCGGGGCATCGGTGCCACCCTGCTGGCTGACAACCTGAACGTGGAATACATCCTGGGGTTCCACATCCCAGGGGGCCAGGTCTTCATCCCGCCCGAGGGCGAGGCCATCGCGATGGTGCGCCCGCGAGATATGGGCTATGTGGGCCTGAAGCACCAGCCCGTGATACTTACCAACTACAACGCAACTAAGGCGTTTAACGTGGACTATTCTCGGCAGGTCAACAAGTTCGTGACCGGCATCAAGGATCTCCTGGAGAAGCACGGCGCCACCGGCAAGCCTCTGGCGGTCGATGGGATGGAGGTCACCTGCCTGCTCGGCCTGGACCGGGCCGGAGTGGAGATCATCAATTCGCTGCCCCTGGTCGAGGTGTCACGCTCCGTGAAGACCCAGGACGAGGTCGAGATCTATCACGACCTGGGCGACATGTACCGCCAGGTCTTCACCTTGTTCCGCGACAACATCAAGCCAGGCGTCACCGAGAAGCAGCTGGAAGCGCTGGTCATCGATGCCTGGACCAAGCTCGGCAATGAGGACATCCTCCAGATCAACGTGTGCGCCGGCGAGAATATGAACCCCTGGCGCCGTTGGGCCACCGACCGCCCGCTCAAGGAAGGCGAATTCGTAGGCATGGACTTCCACGGTCGAGTTGACCACGGCTTACTGGGCGACGGTTCTCGCACCTACCTGGTGGGTCATAACCCGACGCAGGCCCAGCGCGATCTCTACCGCCAGGCGTGGGAGTACGTCCAGGCGGTCGGTGATTGCGTCCAGGCGGGGCGTTCCTACGCTGACGTGATCGAGCTCCTTCCGCCGGTGCCGCCTAAGTTCCAGGCGCAGCAGGACAACTACCATGTCGTCCACGCCATCGGCATCGTCCCCCAGGGCTATCCGAAAGTGGACCGCCTCGGCACTCCCAACGATGACACGTTCAAAGAGAATCAGATCCTCTCCATCGAATGCTTCTTCGGTGAAGAAGGAAGCGACGTGGCCGTGAAACTCGAAGAGATCATCCGAGTCCGCCAGGGCCCACCCGAGTTCATTACTGGACGTGTACCCTATGAGGAAAGCGTCATCCCAGCCGGCCAGGCGTAGTTCGACCGGCGTTCGAAGGGAGTAGCCGCATGCTCAGCAAAGAAGAGAACGATCTCCTGACCCAGGTGGGGCCCGGCACTCCCTGTGGAAAGCTGCTGCGGAGCTACTGGCAGCCTGCGGCGCTGAGCGAGGAGCTGCCCCAGGGCGGTCCGCCGATTCCGCTGCGGCTGATGGGCGAGGATCTGGTCATGTTCCGTGACGAGCGCGGCGAGGTCGGGCTGCTCGGGCTGCACTGCTCGCATCGGGGGACCGATCTCAGCTACGGCCGCCTCGAGGACGGAGGGCTCCGCTGCATCTATCACGGCTTCCTCTATGACGTCCACGGCACGGTTCTAGAAACGCCTGGCGAGCCCGCCGGTAGCCGCCTGAAGGACTACGCGCATCACACCGCCTATCCCTGTCAGGAAGCGGGCGGCGTCATCTTCACCTACATGGGGACCGGAGAGCCGCCGCTCCTCCCCAACTACGAGGTGCTGTCCGCCGCGCCCGACCGCCAGTTCGTTACCAAGCATTTCCACGCTTGCAACTACCTTCAGGGCCTGGAAGGGAACATGGACAACACCCACGTTCCCTTCCTCCACCGTTTCCTGCGCGGCCCGTCGGACAAGCTGGTCGAGGAGCATCCCGCCGAGTCATTGCCCTCCAGCGTCTTCGGCCCAACCCCTGATACCAATCCGTCCATGCGGTACGCGCGTGTTGAGGAAACCGACTTCAGCGTTTGGGCTTACGGCAGCAGCGGCTCCGGCGGCCCCGACCTGGTGCTGCCCAGCCTGGCGATGACGGGGGGAGGCTCCCAGGGCGTCGGCGATGGCTACCAACTGTATTGGCGGATGCCGATCGACGATACCCATCACTGGCTGTTCGTCATGTCGTTCAAGCGCTCGAGCCCGATTCCCCAGCAGCATCGCCACCAGCGGAGCTGGGCGTTGATGACGCCCGACTACCATTTCACTCGCAATCAGTCGAACCGTTACCTCCAGGATCGAGAAGAGCAGCGCACCGCGACCTTCACCGGGATGGGGTCCGTCTTCATCGTCCA
>DASXTD010000038.1:0-12120 GCA_036505655.1 Chloroflexota bacterium | reverse complement strand
TTCCGTTGTTCTTGATGCACACAGACTGGGTAAAGACAGCACCGGCAGTGGTCAAATTCGACTGGTTGAAAAGGGCAGAAGCCAGGCTGTTTCCGAATCCGCCGCCACCGGTTGTGCAGTCCGTAGAGCTGTTGGAAGGATTGTTGAGTTGTAGATCAACGCTGCCCGTCGTAAACGTATTGCTGGCGGACGTCGCCGTGTCCGTGAATACGGCCAGGGTGCCAGCCCCGGCCTGGGCGGAGAGTACTCCCAGGGAGATGGCGAGAAAGAGGAGACTGCGGAAACCTGCGATCGACGTAAGCAAGCTAGCCAACGGAAAGCCCTTTCTCAAACCCAGGTCGCGGGTTGCGTTTACGCAAAGATTGCTATCACTCTATCGGCAAGGTCAGACGCCCGGGAAACCCTAAGCACCCACCCTACCAAATCGAGGATTGTACATAACCGATCACAACTGTCAAGAAGTTAGCATGTGAAATTGCTCTCAATTGGGTCCCAGCCGAGATAGGGCTGAGCCGCGGCACCAGCGATCCTTGTGCGACCGTACGGCCGCTCAGTAGAATCGGCGCGTCCCTTAGCCCCAAATTCCTCACGCAAGGCACCTGCAAATGGACCTCGCCACTCGCATCCGGGATATTCCTGATTTCCCGGTTCCTGGCATCCTGTTCAAAGACATCACCCCCTTGCTCCAGGACCCAACTGCCTACCACCAGGCCATCGACGATTTGTATCAACAGACTCGCGATCTCACGCCCGATTTGGTAGCTGGGATGGAATCCCGAGGCTTCCTATTTGCTGCCCCTCTCGCCTATCGATTGGGCGTGGGGTTCGTGCCTGTGCGCAAGCTTGGCAAGCTGCCGGGCGAGACTCGAAGCGTGGAGTACGCCCTGGAATACGGCACCAACACACTCGAAATCCATAGCGATGCGGTTGAACCCGGCCAGCGAGTCCTGGTAGTCGACGATCTGCTCGCCACTGGAGGCACGGTAGGCGCGACGGTTCGACTGATCCAGCAGTTGGGCGGCGTGGTGGCTGCGGCGGCGTTCCTCATCGAGCTGGAAGCACTTAACGGCCGCGCCAACCTGGATGGCTACCCGATCATTTCTCTGCTGCGTTTCTGAATGGATGAGCGGAGCGAAACGGAGCGGTCTCGGGACTCAACACCCGAGGCGCGGACTGGCAAGGGCCGTCAAATGCTGCGCACGATCTTTCGCGAGGGCACGACCGTCAAGCTGATCGACCAGACCCGCCTGCCCCTGGAAATGGAGATCGTGGAATGTCGCACCCTTGAGGGCCTGTGCGAGGCGATCCGAACCATGCGTATTCGAGGCGCCCCAGCGCTGGGAGTGGCCGCGGCCTACGGAATGGCCCTCGCGGCGGAGACGGGGCTCGAAGCGCCGGCCGATTTCGCTGACGCTATGGCCCAGGCTGCGCAGGTATTGCGCGCCACCCGCCCCACCGCGGTGAACTTGAGCTGGGGAGTCGAGCAGGCGCTCAAGGTTTTGAGGGCTGGGGGCCCAGCCGCGGGCCCTTCAGACCTTCGGAATAAGCTGTGGCAGCTGGCGGATCAGCTCGCCGAGCAAGACATCGCGACCAATCGCAAGATGGGCGAGCACGGCGCGGCGCTCATCCCGGATGGCGCCCGGATCATCACTCATTGCAATACGGGCGGGCTCGCCACCGTGAGCTGGGGCACCGCCCTCGGGGTGGTGCGGGCGGCCTTTCGATCCGGCAAGGCACTCCATGTCTTTGTGGATGAGACACGTCCTTTCCTGCAGGGCTCGCGCCTGACGGCGTGGGAGTTGGAGCAGGAAGGAGTTCCGTACACGATCATCACTGATAACATGGCCGGGCACTTCATGGCGCGCGGCGAGATCGACCTCTGCATCGTAGGAGCTGATCGAATCGCGGCCTGCGGAGACGTGGCGAACAAGATCGGCACCTATTCAGTGGCTGTTCTAGCCCAGGCCCATGACTTGCCATTCTATGTTGCGGCGCCAACCTCCACGATCGATCTGAGCATCGAGACGGGCGCCGAGATCCCTATCGAGGAACGCGATCCGTTAGAGGTGCTGGCGTTCGCGGGCACCCGCGTCTCGCCCGAACGAGCAAGTGCTCGGCATCCGGCCTTCGATGTCACTCCGGCGCGCCTCGTCACCGCCATCATCACGGAGTCTGGTATCTGCCGCGCCCCCTACGATGAGAGTCTGTCGGCGGCAGTCGCATCCGGGGCCAGGGGCGGATGAAGCGATCGGACGCGGTTGCGGACATCGGAGTGTTTGGCGGGTCCGGCTTCTATAGCCTGCTCGAGGATCCTGTGCAGCGCACGATCAACACGCCCTACGGCCACACCAGCGACCCGATTGCGGTAGGTGAGATGGGAGGCCGAAGGGTGGCGTTTATGCCCCGGCACGGAGCCGGTCATCGACTGCCGGCCCATCGCGTCAATTACCGCGCCAACGTGTGGGCAATGGCGCAGCTCGGAGTAACCCGCATTCTCGGCCCCTGTGCCGCTGGCAGCTTGCAGGTGGAGGTGAGGCCTGGGGATTTCGTATTTTGCGACCAATTCGTCGATCGCACGTCCGGACGACCCGACACCTTTTATGATGGACCCAGCTCAATCCACGTCAGCTCAGCCGATCCGTATTGTCCTGAGCTCCGCGCGCTCGGCATCGAGGAATCGAAGGCGCTGGGAATTCGCACACACGAGCACGGGACCGTCGTGGTGATTCAGGGGCCTCGCTTCAGCACTCGCGCCGAGAGTAAGTGGTTTTCCAGTACAGGCTGGGAAGTCATTAACATGACCCAGTACCCGGAGGTAATCCTCGCTCGCGAGCTGGAAGTCTGCTACTTGAATGTTTCACTTATCACCGACTGGGACGTGGGCCTGGAAGGCAACCCTGAGGTAAAGCCCGTCACCGTAGAAGAGGTCATCCGCGTCTTTAACGAGAACAACGAGCGGCTCAAAGAGCTGATCGATCGATTGGTGCCGCGCATTCCAGCAGAGCGGACCTGTGCCTGCGCGACGGCTTTATCCGGAGCAGTCATTGGGTAATCGCGGCGTCCCTTTGATCCCCTCCCCCTCGGACCGGGGAGGGCTAGGGTGGGGGTGATCTTGCCCTCCGCTGTCCTCGTCGTCGGCTCACTTGGCCTGGACAGCCTGCGGACCCCGGCTGGCTCAGTGGATGAGACATTAGGGGGCAGCGCCTCGTATTTCAGCCTGGCCGCGAGCCTCTACACCGACGTCCGGCTCGTCGCTACGGTCGGGACCGACTTTCCCACCCATCACCGGGCCCTACTCGAGAAGCCAACCATCGACCTGGGCGGACTGGAAATCTCGCCCGATAAGACCTTCCGTTGGTCTGGCATGTATGGGAATGACCTCAATGTGGCGCAGACCCTCGACCTGCAGCTCAACTGTTTCGCTGACTTCCACCCGCGCCTGCCCGATCACTACCGGGAGAGCGAGTACCTCTTTATCGCGAACATCCAGCCGTCCCTTCAACTCGAAGTGCTGCGACAGGCTAAACAGGCTCGCCTGGTCGCGGTCGACTCGCGAGACCTGTGGATCGAGCAGGAGCGCGATGCATTCACTGAGGTGCTCCGCCACGCCCATCTGGTGCTTCTGAATGACGCGGAAGTTCGGCAGTACTCGGGCGAGCAGAATGTGATTGCGGCGGCCCGCCATCTCCTCACCCTCGGCCCCAAGGCGGTGGTGGTCAAGAAGGGCGAGCACGGCGCTCTGCTATTTGGCCCAGATGATGCCGTGTTTGCCATACCCGCTTATCCGCATGCTCAAGTCGCCGATCCAACGGGCGCGGGCGATTCGTTTGCCGGGGCGTTGATGGGCTACCTGGCCAGCACGAACAACCTCACCGAGTCAGCCTTACGACGGGCAGTGGTGCACGGTTCGGCGGTGGCCTCGTTCACTGTGGAAGCATTCGGAGTGGATCGGCTCCAGCGCCTTACAATGCCCGAGATACGTAACCGGTATGCGGCTCTCCGGCAACTTACCTACGTGGAAGAAGAGCCCGATTAGCGTAGTGAGACAGAACTTGATCGCAGAAATGCCAGGTCGGTCGGGTAGGCGAGGTAGTCTTATTCTGATGCAGGGGGAGATGGACACGTGACATTGAGCTTTATGACCGCTCCGCGGCTCCTGTTTACGTCGGAGTCGGTCACGGAGGGCCACCCGGACAAGCTGTGCGACCAGGTCTCTGACGCGATCCTGGACGCCGTTCTGGCCCAGGACCCATTCGGAAGAGTCGCAGCAGAGGCCTCCGCTACTGAGGGCCTCATGGTGGTGATGGGTGAGATCACAACCAAGGCCAACGTGGATTATGAGGCGGTGATCCGACAAGCGATCATCGACGCCGGCTACTCGGACAGCGACCATGGATTCGACGGCCGCAACTGCAAGCTCATCATCGCCCTCAAGAAGCAATCCGACGATATCGCCTTGGGCGTGAACGCTGCGTTGGAAACCAAGGGCGGGCGCGAGTCAGACGAGGGCGATGAGCTCGGTGCTGGCGATCAAGGCATGATGATCGGATTTGCCTGCAACGAGACACCCGAGTTGATGCCCCTGCCCATTTCGTTGGCCCACTCCCTCACCAAGAAAATGTCGGAAGTGCGCCGCAAGCAGGTTCTGCCGTGGATGCGCACGGATGGAAAGTCGCAGGTCACCGTGGAATATCGCTACGGCAAACCGGTGCGCGTGGAGACCGTGGTTATCTCCACTCAGCACGATCCCGATGTCACTCACGACCAGATCGAAGAGGACCTGCTCGAGCACGTCATTCGCCCAGTGATCCCGGCGGACCTCTGGAAGGACACCCGCTGTCTGGTCAACCCCACCGGACGCTTCGTCGTCGGGGGGCCCCTCGGAGATGCTGGTTTGACCGGCCGCAAGATCATCGTGGACACCTACGGCGGAATGGCTCGCCACGGCGGCGGCGCTTTTTCTGGGAAGGACCCGACCAAGGTCGACCGCTCAGCGGCCTATGCGGCACGTTACGTCGCCAAGAACATCGTAGCCGCGGGGCTGGCGGACCGGTTTGAAATCCAGATCGCCTATGCCATCGGCGTGGCGAATCCGGTGTCCATCATGTGCGAGACCTTCGGAACCGAGCACGTACCCCAGGAGGTGATCGAGAAGTGCGTGGACGAATGCTTCGACCTTCGTCCGTCTCGGATTCTCGAAAACCTCCGTCTTCGTCGGCCGATCTACAAGAAGACTGCCGCCTACGGGCACTTTGGACGGTCCGACATCGACGCTCCCTGGGAGGCGACAGACAAAGTCCAGGCCCTGCGAGCCTGCGCTGGCCTTTCGTAAAACACTTCTTGCCAAGCTCTAGGACTTAGCACCCATTAGGTCGCTGATCACCGGTGCCGCGGGGTTTGTCGGCCGGCACCTGGTCGCACGGCTGCTCGCCTCAGGCGCTGGGCCCATATACGGCGTGGGTCGCGAAGACGTCGCGGAAGACGATCCACTCCTTCGAGCATCGGGCGTTGAGTTTCTTCAGGCCGATATCAGCTCCGTTGAAGCGGCGAGTCAAGCGGTCAATGCTGCGCAACCCGACCGCGCGTATCTCCTGGCTGCTTTCTCGGCGCCGGCGGACGCGTATCGCGACCCACTGGGTGTCATCCAGAACAATGTTGCCTGCGTCGTCAACGTGCTGGAGGCGCTGCGTGAGATTGCCCCACGGGCCCGAGTGTTAATCGTGAGCTCCTCCGAGGTATACGGACGGGGGACCACTTCTGGGGCCCCCCTCACCGAGGACTCGCCGCTGGCGCCTGAAAACCCATACGCGGTGAGTAAGGCGGCCCAGGACCTGCTGGGCTATCAATATCACGTGGCATACGGAATGGATATCGTTCGGGTGCGCCCGTTCAATCACCTTGGGCCGGGTCAGAGCGATAGATTCGTGGCTTCCGCGTTCGCGCGCCAGGTGGCCGAAAGAGAGTCCGGCTTGGGCGAGCAGTTGATCGAGGTGGGTAATCTCGAGGCCCACCGCGATTTCTTGGATGTTCGCGATGTGGTTGCGGCATACGAGTTGGCGCTGACCCTGGGGCAACCGGGGCAGGTCTATAATCTGGCCAGCGGACGCGCGGTGGCGATTCGCAGCTTGCTAGATCAGTTGATCGCCCGCAGCCAGACTAGTTTCACTGTGTCTGTAGATCCGCAACGATTTCGTCCCGCCGACGCTCCGATCCTGGTGGGAGACGCCTCCCGGTTCATCAACCTCACCGGCTGGAGTCCTAAGGTGTCGCTTGACCAGACGCTGGACGATCTTCTCGCTTACTGGCGCGAACGTATTCGCCTGGAGAGCAAGTAGCGCATGCGGGTATTGATCACTGGCATCACCGGGTTTGCGGGCAGCCACTTGGCCGAATACCTGCTGGCCCGAGGCGATGTCGAAGTCTTTGGCACCATGCGCTGGCGGAGTCGCCTCGATAACCTCGATCAGATTGCAGCGCAGGGCAAGCTCCACACGATGGAGGACACTCCTATCGCCGATGCAGACCGGCTCGCTCGGCACATGGTCCCGGGCTCGGTAAATGTCTTGCAGTGTGACCTCCTCGACCCGTGGGGCACCCGCAGCGTAATCGCCGCTGTCCGACCCGATCGCATTTTCCATCTCGCCGCGCAGAGCTTCGTTCCCGTCTCCTGGCACGAGCCAGCCCAAACCCTGCAGACGAACGTAGGGTGCCAGGTCAACCTGTTCGAAGCGATCCGAGCCGTGGGCCTCGACCCCACCATCCACATCGCAGGCAGCAGTGAGCAATACGGCCTAGTGCACGAGGATGAGGTGCCGATCCGTGAGACCAACCCACTTCGTCCGCTCAGCCCCTACGCCGTCAGCAAAGTGACTCAGGAGATGCTCGCCCAGCAGTATTTCCGCAGTTATGGCCTCCGCAGCGTGGTGACCAGGGCCTTCAACCATACCGGCCCTCGTCGCGGCCACGTTCTGGTCACTTCCTCATTTGCGAGACAGATCGCCGAGATCGAAGCAGGATTGAAAGAGCCGGTGCTCGAAGTCGGGGATCTGAGCAGCAGGCGCGATTGGACCGACGTGCGCGACATCGTGCGCGGTTACTGGCTCGCCCTCGGCGGAGGCTGCGCCCCGGGAGAAACCTACAACATCGGCTCCGGCAAGGCGATGGCGGTCCAGGAGATGCTCAACATTCTGCTAGAGGCCAGCTCGGCGGACATCGAGGTTCGCGCCGACCCAGCCCGTTTTCGGCCGTCCGACGTGAAGCTCCTGTGGGGCGACGCTTCGAAGTTCCAGGCCGCGACTGGCTGGGCCCCCGAGATCCCGTTCACCAAAACGATGGCGGACCTCCTGGACTACTGGCGCGCGCGAACCCACCGATTGGTCCCCGCCCCCTCGGACGGGGGAGGGTGAGGGTGGGGGTGATCCCCGCAGGCATCCAATTAGCCCCTCTCATTTTCGGGCGGGGAAGCGATGGCGTGGAGGCCAAACCGTGACCGCCTCCATTACCTTCGGCACGGATGGCTGGCGCGCCCTCATCGCAGAGGACTACACGTTCGACAACGTGCGGCTTTGCGCGCAGGCGGTATCGGACTGGGTGCGCGCACAGGGCAAAGCCGACCAGGGAATCGTCATCGCCTACGACACCCGCTTTGGTTCCGATCGCTTTGCGGAGGCCGTTGCTGAAGTAGCCGCCGCCAATAAGGTCCCCGTAGCCCTGTGCGAAAAGCCTTGTCCCACGCCAGTGGCCTCTTACAGCGTGGTCGATCGGAAAGCAGCCGGTGGTGTCGTCATCACCGCCAGCCACAACCCGGGCGCGTATAACGGTTTCAAGGTCAAGCCAGACTTTGGCGGATCCGCCCCCCCTGAAGTCACTTTGGGCCTGGAAGCCCGAATTCGCGACCTGCAACGGGAAGGCGTGCCCATCCGCCGGATGGACCTCTCCGATGCCGAGCGGTCGGGAACGGTGGTGCGGTTCGATCCGTTTCCTCGCTATGCGGCACAGGTGGCCAAGCTCCTCGACCTCGAACGGCCGCGTCAAGCCGGGCTCAAGATAGTCGTCGATTCGATGCATGGAGCGGGCTCGGGCTGCTTACGCGACTTGCTGCAGGGCGGATCGACCCAGGTAATCGAAATCCGATCAGACGTAAATCCGTCCTTCCCCGGCATGCACAACCCCGAGCCCATCGAGCACAATCTCGTGCCGCTGCGAGAGGCCGTACTGAGAGAACATGCCGACCTGGGGCTAGCCACCGACGGAGATGCGGATCGCATCGGCGTCATGGATGAGCGGGGCGTTTTCGTCAACCAGCTCCAGACGTACGCACTCCTCTTCCTCTACTTGTTAGAGGTGCGGGGCCAGCGCGGGCCGGCCGTGCGCTCGCTTACCTCCACTATGATGGCCGACCGTCTTGGGGCGCGCTACGGAGTCCCGGTCTACGAGACCGCGGTCGGTTTCAAGTACGTCGGGCCCAAGATGATAGAAACGAACGCCATACTGGGCGGCGAAGAGAGCGGTGGCTTCGGGTTCGGAGGCCACATCCCGGAGCGTGACGCTCCCGTGGCCGGGCTCTTCTTGATCGACCTCATGGTCGCGCTCGGAAAGCCAATGTCGCAGGTATTGGACCATCTCACGGAAGAAGCCGGCGCCAGCTTCTACGACCGATGGGACGTGACCTTTGCCGAGACAGAGCGGAAGGCGATTCTGGGCCGAGTCTCTGGAGCGGCGCCGGACAAGCTTTGCGGGCGGACGGTGGTGAGCGTCAACGAGATCGACGGCAAGAAGTTCGTGCTGGACGATGGCTCCTGGCTCCTCATCCGCTTTTCAGGTACAGAACCATTGCTGCGCATCTATACCGAAACTTCGAGCGCCGATCAGGTCCAGCGGATTCTCGCGGCCGGTCGCGAGCTTGCTGGCGTATGACACGAATACTCCCTCCCCCTCGCGGGGGAGGATTGGGGAGAAGGGGATGGTGATTTGGATAAGACCCTGATCCCAACCGACGTACGGCCCTGGGGCCAGTACTTCTCCTTGGACCAGGGACCTGGCTATCAGGTGAAGCGCATCGAAGTGCTGCCCGGTAAGCGCCTCAGCTACCAGACGCACAAGTTTCGAGCCGAACATTGGTTTATCGTTCAAGGTGAGGCGCTGGTTACCCTGGATGGTACTGATCTGCGGCTCGACGTCGGCGGGATGGTGGACATCCCCATCGGTGCTGCCCATCGTATCGCCAATCCGGGCAGTGATTTGCTGATCTTCGTCGAGGTTCAGCGCGGAGAATATCTAGGCGAGGATGACATCGTCCGTCTTTCGGACGATTTTGGCCGGGAGCGTAGCGCAGCGGAGCGGTCTCGGAACCCAACGCTCGATGGGGCTGACTCGTGATGGCCGTTGAGCGTAGCGCAGCGGAGCAGTCTCGGAACCCAACCCTCGATGGGGCTGACTCGTGATGGCCGTGGATAAGTCAATTGGCTGATACGAGCATGCACATAGTGACCTGCTTACGCTGCGGAGAAGAGAAAGAGGGCCTGGATGAGCCGCCCTTGCGAGGGGAAATCGGTCAGCTTGTGTTCGAGCACACTTGTCGCGACTGCTGGGCCGAGTGGTTCGAACAGTCGGTCAACGTGATCAATCACCATGGAATCAACCCAGCTCTGCCCGAGCAGCGGCAGCAGCTTTACGAGATCATGAAAGAGTTCCTGGACCTTGACTGAGGCGGCGGGCACCACAGTCGACGCAGAGCCTACCGCCACCGAGGCAGCTCGAGAGGAAGCACCCGCCATCCAACCCACCGGCCGATACTGGCTGCGAGTGCATGGCTATCCGGTGGACCTCAAGGAGGACACAGTCCGCTACGACGAGTTCTTTGATCCGAAATCCGGCCCATTACCCGGCGATCCTCGCCAGAATCTCCAACCCGGAGATACCGTCATCTACTACGCGGATGGGCCTGCCAGCGTGTACGGCGTAGCGACCGTCACTGGCCCACCCGAGGGCCCGCTAAACGGGAGCCAGGCGGAGCACTGGCGCGTGCCGATCAAGGCGCAGGCAGTGATCCTGGCCATCAACAAGGCTCCGCACGCGGCGGGACTCCAGCCGCCCAGCGGCTGGCATTTCCTCCGCGCCGCCCGCAGCTACACGTTCATCCGCTTACCGGATGAAGACGGTCCCTACCTCGTCCAGCAGGTCAAGTCCCGCGCCAGCACCCGCGCCACCGAATAACGGTCTGCCCCCTCTCCCTCTGGGTGAGGGTGACCCCGGAGACCCTAATCGCCCGGAACTGGGGTTACCCAGTTCTTGTGGTTGGCACTGTCGCCGTGGATGATGCTGCGATAGCTTTGCATCAGCTTCTGCGTGATCTCGCCCATCGAGCCCGAACCCACCGGACGAGCATCCACCTCGATCACTGGCGTCACATGAGCCGCGGTGCCTGTCATGAACACCTCGTCCGCCGTGTAGAGCTCCGAGCGCGGGATTTGTCGCTCCACTGTCTCTATGCCGAGCTCAGCGAGTGCCAGCTCCATGATGGTATTCCGAGTAATCCCTACCAGAATGCCCTCGGAAGGCGGCGGCGTAACTAGGCGGCCGCCGGTCAACAAGAAGATGTTCTCGCCCGATCCCTCACAGACATTGCCTTCCTGCGTAAGGAGAATGGCTTCGTCCAGGCCGTGATCCCATGCCTCGGTCTTAGCGAGGGCACTGTTGATGTAAATCCCCGTCACCTTGGCCCGTCCCGGGATGGATGTGTCAGGGACGCGGCGCCAGGAGGATGTGCAGCAGCGGATGCCTTTGTCTGCGTCCAGGTAGGCGCCGAACGGAGTCACGAAGATGTTTAGATCGTCCTCCAGGTCGTGGAGGCGGACTCCGACTTCTTCCGAAGACTTGTAGGCGAGCGGACGGACGTAGACGTCTTCCTGGAAGCCGCTCCGCCGAACCACTTCGAGCGTGATGTCGCACAGCTCATCAACTGATTCATCGATACGAATGCGGATGGTCCGCGCGCTTTGGAGCAACCGATCGAAATGGTCGCGCATCCGGAACAGGTACAGCTGCTTCTGCTCTACATTCCAATTTCCCCGGATTCCCTCGAATACTCCCGTCCCATAGTTAAGGGCGTGGGTCATGATGCCCACTTTGGCCTCTTCGAGCGGGACGATGTTTTTGCGGAAGTAGGCGAAAGAACCCACGGGTATTTGGACCTCCCTCTAAAACTTCATGCCACACCGGGTACCAGTGCCGACGAAATGATACTCTCCGCGCGAGGCTCCGCGTCCAGGGACCTTGGGGGGCGAAGCCCCCCAGCATCTTCTTTCTCCCCCTCCCCTCGCAACGGAGCGGAGCGGTCTCGGGGCTCAAGCTCCGCGCTCTGACTCGAGAACCGGCCGTCGAACGAGGGGGGTTGGGGGAGGGGTTTCTTCAAATTAGATGCGTGCTGCCGCGCGTTCCCGTCGCGTCAGACGTTCGACTTCTGTGAGTGACTCGGTCCAAAGCCGACGATTATTCTCGAAGGTCAGGAAGCCTTCGACCTGCTCGAGTGGAAAGGCGCCCGCGTCCACTCCAGCGTGGTCAACCCATTCCGGACCGTCAATCACCCGCATCAGATAATACGCCACTGGCCTAGTTTCACCTTCGGCCTCGTAGGGAGCGATTCCCAGGAACCGCGTCACCTCGGTAAGCAGGCCGGTTTCCTCTCGGACTTCTCGAATTGCCGTCTGCTCTGGCGTTTCCCCCGATTCGATCCATCCTTTCGGGAAGACCCACTCTCCATTGATGGTGCGGCGGAGAACGACGCGCTCGCGCCAGACGATTACGCCGCCCGCCTGGACCGCGACAGCGGGGCTATCCACCGACGAACTAGCTCCTTGTGGAGGGCATGACGCAAGAACCGTCTCCAGAACGAATTCCCACTCTGCCTCCAGAGCCTGCCCCGAACTTGCCGAAGGGTGCCACCTGGCTAGGCCCAGGGCGCGGGGCCGGCACCGGCATCGGTAGGAAGCCGAATCCGCATGCGCTCGATCGCGCGTTCCGCGATGGTCGCTTCGTTGCGGAACGACATATGACGCAGGGCTTCGCCCGCCGGCATCCAGGCGACGAAATCGTGCTCCCAGTCATGGTTGGCGGTGTCGC
>DASXTD010000037.1:0-2235 GCA_036505655.1 Chloroflexota bacterium | reverse complement strand
AAAGCCGCGTGTGCCCGACCCGCCGCGGACGGCCAACGCTACATCCGCACCAACGTCTTCGCCATGCCCTGCATTGGCATACCGCCAATTGTTCCCTCAATCCAGGGCATCAACGATGGCGCCCACGGCGTCTACCAGGTACCGGCGGACGACCATCATGTATGGCGATTCGATATCGTGGCCCGCCGCAGCGTGCGCATCGACGAGGCGCCCACCCACTATTCTGGCCCGGCCGCGGTCCGCGAGGCCCCCGGTGGCCGCTACGACTTCTTGAGCGACCTCGACCGCGACTTTCGCAAGCTGGCCAACCAGTCCAATGATTACCTGATCGACCGCGCCAAGCAGCGGACCAGCATCTTTTCGGGCATTGACTTCAGCAACCACACCCAGGACGCGTGCGTCACCGAGTCGATGGGGCCGATCACGGATCGAACCCTCGAGCACCTCGGAGTGGCTGATACCCAGGTGGCAGCGGTCCGCCAGTTCTTGCTTCAGGCGCTGCAAGACATGGATGCGGGCAACGACCCCCCCGGCTTGGCCTTCACGGAACCGGACCACATCTTCGACGACCTGTTCATCGTCGACGCGGTGCTCGCGCTCGGCGTCCCCTGGACCGATGCCGCCGCCGTGAGAGCCGCGGCCCAGCTCCCCGACCACCAGACTGGGGCCTAGTGTGGTGAATTGAAAATCCGTCGAATAAGTCGAAGCCACCCATGTTCACCCTCACCCGGGTTAGGGTGACCGGACTTCTTCAGCGAACCTCGGGTTGACCACACTAGTTAACACTCCCTGCCCTCATGGTGGCTAGACCGCCAGTCGGCACTACCGACAGGATGTATTCGGCGAAACGGCGGCCGACCAGCGGCGGCGAGCGGCGCCCATCGCGCACCAGATACAGCTGACGTACCAGTGGCCCGATGGCCAACCGAACTGCCACCGGCCCGTCCGTACCTACATCGGCCAGCGCCAGGGAGGAGACGAAGCCCAGTCCATAGCCGGCGCGGACTGAGGAGACGATCGCCTGGGTCGTGGTGAGGGTCATAACCACTCGGTACGGCGGCAGGCTAAGGCCTCGGCGGGCCAGGGCACGGCGCACGCTCAGCATCGTTCCTGAGCCATCCTCTCGCTCGACAAACCGCTGGTTTCCCAGCGCCTCGACCGGCACTTCGGCGAGCCGCGAGAAGGGGTGGGAGGGCGGCACTGCCAGCACGATCTCGTCTCCACCGATCGAATCGAATCGCAAACCCTTACGATTGATGCGGGCGCCCACCAGGCCTAGATCGCGCCTCCCCTCGAAAACTTCGTCCACCACGCTCTGGGAGTCACCAGTAAAGACGATCGCCCGCACCTTGGGATAGAGCGCGGTAAAGTCCGCCACCAGGCGCGGAGCTAGGAACTCGGCCGGCGCGCTGCTGGCCGCGAGGCGGAGCTCGCCTTCCACCACATCGTCGGCGCCGCGCAGCTCCGCGAGCATTTGGTGATGACGCCCCAGGACGTCGTTCGCATAGGCTCGGTAGCGCTCCCCCGCCGCCGTGAGATGTATCCCATTCGGCGCGCGCCGGAAGAGAGGCATGCCCAACGCTCGTTCGAGCTTTTGAATTTGGCGGGTCAAACCCGGCTGGCTAATCCCCAGATCCCGAGCGGCGACAGTTAAGCTGCCCCGCTCGGCTACCAGGATGAAACTCTCCAGGTCAGCAACGTCCATACTGCAGGGCACCCTCATCTCGTCCAGAGTCATGCAATTTTCGCATAAAGCCTCGCCAGCGCGACGCGATTTTTCTTAGGGTGAACGGCGCTCGTTCTAGCTCCGCGCCTAGCCGTCAGGGAGGGGTACTGAAAAATGAGCCAGGGAGCAGTTGCGGTCACTAGCCGCCGAAACGAGTTTTTACTCGGGTTCGGGCTGCTAGCGATCATCGCAATCGCGGGTCTGTTTTATGTGAAATGGTCGCCGTACTGGGCGAGAAGCTTCGCAGTCGCTGCGAGTCATACGCTTGGGGCATCCATCATCCAGGGTGCCGCTGAGGTGCCTCCGTCCCCATCATGGGAATCGGCCCTCGGTTACGCCTTGGATTACACCAACCGAATCTGGATGGCTATGGTTCTGGGCCTGTTGCTCGCGGCCACCATCGAGACGCTAGTACCGCACGACTGGATCGCCCGAGTGCTCGGGAAGACCTCACTGCGCAATTCAACCTTAGGAGCTGCTCTGGCCCTGCCAGGGATGATGTGAAGCTG
>DASXTD010000036.1:0-3879 GCA_036505655.1 Chloroflexota bacterium | reverse complement strand
GCTCGGCTTCTTTATCTGGCACGACATGGTGGAGGACCAGCACGCCGCCCACACCGAGGATGAGCTCCGGGAGGCGTTTGATCGACCGGGGTTTGACGAACAGCGGTTCCTGGACGGCGCGAGCGAGATGCTCGACGGGGTGTGGGTCTTCTGGGGTGGACTGGCCTCGGATCGCCGGGAGCTGCAGCGCGCCGCGTAAGCTATCGCAGCTCCCACTGGTAGACGTTTCCGATCGTGGGAGCGTCCGGAGAGCCGAGGGTGGGACCTTGCACCTTGCCCCAGAAAGCCGTGATGTCCGGATTGTGGAACAAAAAGAGCATCGCGACGTCCTGGGTGGCTAGCCGCATCATCTCGATGGCCTGACGGTTGCGCTCGGCGCGGTCGAGCGTGCCCAGGAATGATTCCCACAAGCGGTCGTAGTCCGGGTTGGACCATGCGCCGCGATTGTTGCCACTCCACCGATTGGCGGGGCTGGGAATTTGGGCTGTGCTGAGGAAGTTAAGGTTGGTCTCTCCGCCGCCGGTGGCTACGCTCGACAGCGATGGAAATGTGCCGCGGACCTCTCCATTCGTGCTCTGGGCCGAAGGGATCGCGTACTCCTTCACGTCGAAGCCAGCCCGCCGCCATCCATCAGCCATGATCGCGCTCTGCCGCTCGTTCTGGCTGCCCGCGATGACCCAGTGCTCGAACGCGAACCGCTCCCCAGTCGGACTCGCGTAGCCGGAGTCCGTGCCCTTGCGATAACCGATTTCTCCCAGCAGCTGGTCCGCCTGCTTCAAATCGTAGGGATATTTGGTGATGCCGCGGTCCATGTCCTGGAAATACGGGATGGTGGCGGGGAGGAACTGGTCGGCCAGCGGCACGTCGCCGCCCTCGAATAGGCCATCGATCAAGGCTCTCTTGTCCAGGCTGTAGGCCAGTGCCCGGCGGACGCGGACGTCCAGGAGGGCTTGCGGGTTGGCGTATTCCGGGCGGAGCTGGATGTTAGTGAGCCGCGGCTGCACGGGATCGAGCAAGACCGTGCCCTTCTGCCCGTCGCTCCAATCGCGCTTGAGGACCACTGCGTGCTCGTACCGAAGCGAATTGTCCAGAGCCACGTCGACGTTCTCCGAAAGGAGATTGGTGAGCATCGTGTTCTCATCGCCGATGAAATGGACGATGATGCGATCAATCTTGGGTGGGCCTAGCGCATGGCCCTCGAAGGCGATAGCCTCGACCGATGCACCCTCGATCCGTTCAGCCAGGCGATACGGACCGACCCCGACGAACTCGTGCGCCCAGTACGGATGGTTTACCAGTGCATCTTGCTGTGCCGGGTCGCGCTCGAACGCGGAGAACGCGTCGCCCAGGATGCGCTGGGGCAATGGGGCGAGCTCGTTGAGCCCGACGTGATCGGCGTCTGGGTACAACGTCCGCCAACGAATGATCAGTGTCCGCGGGTCGGGTGCGGTCGCCTCCGCCATCCGGTCCTGGGGACTCGAGCCGAATACCCCAAGATCCCGGTTGGTGTACATGTGCCAGGCGAACACGAAGTCGTCGGCGGTGACGGCCCGTCCGTCGTGCCAGGTCAGATTGGGGCGCAGCCGATAGGTTGTCTCCATCTGGCCATCGGGCGAGACCCGCCAGGAGTCGGTGTTGAGCTGAGGGACGTTCTCGGCCAGGTAGGGCAAGATGGTGCCGCGCGCGTCGACTAGGGTGAGCCCGGCATTGAACAGTCGCTTGGTGGCCCCCGACGTGATTCCGCTGCTCCATTTCGCCGCCAGCTGAGTAATTTCGTAGCGCACGCCCAGATTGAGGGTTCGCGGCGCCTCGTTGGTGGGGCTGGTAATGGTTCCTGGCCGTGCCGTTGGCGCAGGGGCGCAGGCAGCGAAAGCCAGGACGAGAAAGAAGGTCAACGAGGTAACGGCTGCCCCCGTGCCCGTCCGCCTTCGGCGGGCCCATCCCGCCTGATGCACCTACATTGCCTCGCCCGGAGCCATGGTCTCGAAGGTGATCAGGTCAGTGCGGCTCAACGTCACCGCTCGCGTCTTGAGCGGAGTATTGTCTGCGTTTGCGAATCCGGGCTGGTTGAGGAGCTGCCATCTACTGAGTTGAACCTGGTATGGCTCGAACTGTGAGATGCCGTCGTCTGCGACGACTACCGTGTAGCCTCGCTCATTGGCTCCAAACGGTGTGTAGAGCGCCGCACCATTCGAAGCGGTGCCTACGATGATCTTGGTCTCGATTCCGCGATCCTTTAACAGGTCATCAAGATTCGTGTTGAAGAACTTGTCTGCGCTGGACGTCACCAGCGGTTCGTTGCCCGCCGGCGCAACTTCGGGTAGCACCGTCGAGCCTGGGGTGTTGGAATAGATGACAGCTACCCCAGCAGCGCGAGCCTTGGCCAGGAAGTCGGCCAGGCCAGGCAATTGAGCGACACACACAGGCCTATTCGAGCAGGTGGCGGTCGTCAGGTCGAGCACCAGGAAGGCTGTGGTAGAAGGATCGAGCGTGACCGCGACGGGGTCGGGTGTATTTGGCAGCATTTCCTCTGCAGCGGCGGGGGCTATCGACGCGGCGAGCGCTCCCAAGGTGAGGGCTAAGACCAAGCAACGGATGAAACGTGACGGGCTTGGCGCGGGTCGAGTCCAAGGATTCGCGCTCTGGATCATGTGGTCCTCCTTCATAGGCGGTCAGCTCGCGAACTAGGCGGGCGCCATCTGGGGGTGCTTCATCAGCACCTGGGCGCCGTGGCGGGTGCACTCCTCGGCGTACTGGTTGAGAATTGCCGGGTCTTCGTGCTCGTAGGGAATACCCTCGAGTTCGTCATTGGTCATCCATGGCGTGTTTTCGCTGGCGCCACCGCCGCTGCTCACGCCGGGCACGCCGAAGCGAAGCGCCAGGTAGCGGGCCGGTGTGGGCCCGGTGTTGAAGTGCTGGTGGTACTCCATTTCCTTCGGGGAGAGCACCGCGCCATCTTTCCAGTCGACTTTGCGCCGCTCTTTTTCACCGTCGAACCAGAGCAGCGAGTAGCCGACGCCGCCCAGGATCACTACATGGGCGCCTACTCCATGCCGGTGGGCTTTCTTGTAGTGGCCAGGCGGAAACTCACTGATGTGGGCCGCCATCTGGGTATTCTGCCCAAGCCGAAAGTTCATAGTGGTGCTGGTGCCGCGCTCGTTCCACTCCACCAGCTTGAAGGCTCGCACGTCCGGGATGAAGTTGGTCTGCCAGTTGCGCTGGCCGATCGCCTTCCCGGGATCGGTGAAATAGGCTTCCTGGGCCGAGTAGCGAGAGCGGAACGTGTAGGGACAATCGAAGACGAACTCGGGCTCGTGGAAGAGGTTCATCACCTGGGGCAGGTTGGAAACGCCGAATAGGCGGGCGGTGCGCTCCCCGTCCAGGTTGAAGTGCTGGTAATGGGAGTTGAGCGGTGGCGCGAACACGCTCCCTCGCTGCCATTCAACGGTCTGCTTGGCTGAGCCGTCCTGCCAGAAGGTCGTAGCGCCGCGGCCATCTAGCACGTAGAGCACCGTCTCGAACAGGTGCCGAAGCGGCTCCGTTTGTTTCCCGGGTGCGATCTCGAAGACGATGCCAGAGTCCTCTTCCTGGTCAGCCAGGCTCACGAAGGCCGCTGGCTGGCCCAACCGAGGCCAGGGCTTGAGCTCCAGCGTATACATATCGCTAACATACGAGCCGCGATAGATAGGGAGCCCCTGGCTTTCCTGCCACTCGTGAAAGGGTGAGGGTAGTTTCTGCCAGTAGCCTCGCGCACCTTGTCCGTCTTCTGCCATATTCGCTACCTCCGCGGAGTGCCATGCTCAGTGCGCAGTTTAAGGTCTTTGTCGGTCGCCGCCCACCAGATTGAGGCTTTCGCTGTCGCGGGTCTTGGTGCCGGCT
>DASXTD010000035.1:0-12950 GCA_036505655.1 Chloroflexota bacterium | reverse complement strand
GTGATGACCTCCAGCACGTGCCCGTTCGGATCGCGGAAGTAGAAGCCGCGCCCTTGATGGCGGTGGTTGATGTGCATGTCGTCTAGCTCGCGCGGACCACTGCCATAGACGATCTTCTTGTCCTGCACCCGCTCGAAGATGTCATCGAACTCCGGGTCGCTCACGATGAACGCATAATGGCTCGATTGGAAATCGTCGCGGTCGTCGAAGTCCAGACTCAGGTAGTCATCGATCTGGACAGGCGCGAAATGGCCCCACGGCCCCTTGTACTCCAGGCCCATGACGTCGGCGAACCATCTTGCTGATGCTTCCTTGTCGTGCGCGGGAACGATGGTGTGATCGAGATGCACTGGCATCGGACCGACCTCCCCAAAATTCGCTTTCAGGTCGATTTTACGCCCGCGGCCTAGGAGGCGATAGCCGCGCTCACCATGCGCATCAGGTCGTCGATTTCAAATGGCTTGTGCAGATACCAGCGGGTGCTGATCTCGGCCGCGCGGGCGGCAGCGTTGCCGTCGGCGGTGACCACGACGAAGCGCGCTTCAGGCTGAAAAATGCGGATCTGCTCGGCTACTGCGCCGCCATTCTGCCCCGGCAGGCGCCAATCGAGGAGGATCAGCTTGGGTGGCTCAGCCCTGGCCACGCTCACCGCTTCTAGTCCGTCTCGCGCGGTGGTCACGGTGTAGCCTTCGTCCTCGAGGATGGCGCACAGCGCGTCGCGCATGACGGCCTCATCCTCCACCACAAGGATGGGCCCAACCAGAGCGGCAGCGCTCAACTAGCCGTATCCCCGAGCGCTTCTCTAGTGGGCGACGTTTCGTTCGACTCGGTGCTGTGCACACGAGTGGGGAGCGACACCGTGAATATCGCCCCCTGGTTCTCGGTGCTGCTCACGGATACCTGCCCTCCATGTGCATTGACAATCGCTCTGACATAGGCCAGACCAATGCCGGTCCCTGCAATCCCGCGCTGGGCCGCGTTTGACCCCCGCGCGAAGCGGATGAAGATGCGATCCAGGTCCGCCGCGGGAATGCCCAGGCCGGGATCTTCCACGGACAGCATCGCCCTCTCGCCGTCGGTTGTAGATTCAAGACGAACGGCGATGAGGATTTCACCGCCGTCTGGACTGAATTTCACAGCATTACTCACCAGATTGTCCACTACCCGGGTGATACGAGGGGCGTCCCACTCACCGACCACGGATTGCGGCGCCTCGACCTTGATTCTATGGATCGACGTCGTGCCGTCATGGTGCTGAGCTACCGTGCGGACGAGCTGCGCTAGATCGGCGGACGTGGGCGAAAGCTCCAGGCTGGATGTCATCTCCAATCGCCACATGTCCAACATCTCATTAATGAGCGCAGCCATCCGGTCCGCGGCGGCCTCGACCTCCTGGACCTGCCCGACCAAAGCCTCTTTGACGATTGGCTTTTCTTTGGCGGCCATGCGGCGCAGATTTCCAGCCAGGACTTTGATCACCGTCAAGGGCGTCTTGAGGTCGTGGGTCGTGCTCGCCAGGAATTCTTCTTTTTGGCGAACGACCACAGCCTCGGCGCGCACCGTGACCGCCTGCTCGACCAGCCGCCGGCTGCGCAGCATGACGGCCGCGTGCCGAGCGAGGATCTCGAGCCGGGCCAGGCTATCTTCGGCGAACAAGCGCCGACGCGCCGTATGGACGCCGAGCACTCCAAATCGCTCGTCTTCGACGGTCATCGGTGCAGCGATCGCGACCTCAACACCCATCGTTCGGTAGAGGCCTGCGTGATCCGGGTCGAAGGCCTCCACGTTCTCGATATAAAGCGGCCGCTGGGCAACGAAACACCGCCCGCCTACCAGTACCCCGGGGGGTGTTCGCAGCATCTGCCCTGTAAATGAAAGGCCCGGACCCAAGGCGGCGATATCACTGGCCGCCAGCCGGGTCGTCGCATATTCGAGCACGTGCTCGCGCTCGTTCCAAACGCCGACGAAGACGCCGGGCATCCCCAGCGCTTGCGCCGCGGCCGCCTGGATCCCACGTATGAGCGTCGGCAAGTCGGACTCCGCGGTAAGCGCGTCCGCCTGCTCCACAAAGTGCCGGAATTCCGGCTCGCGCCAGGCCCGCAGTAGCCACCCGGGTGTGGCGAAACCCATCCAGAAGGCCAGTGCGAAGGCAAGCCCAAATGGGCCGCCGAACACCGTAAGCGCCGGCACCAGAGCTGGGAAAGCCGCCCGCAGGCCAGCAATGACGATCGCGATGGTCAGGCAGCCGCACCCGATGGCCACAGCTCCCATTTGTCGCGTGGTTGAGCCAACTGACGCCCGCGCTTCCCTGGCGAATGCGATCGCAACGTACAGCGTTACCACGAAGAAGTAAGCCAACAGGAATAAGGTGAGCTGAACGGGAGGTGGAGTACCCGTGACGAAACGACCGATGATGCCGACTGCGAGTGCTAGCTCGGCCGCCCGACGCATCGGCCATGGCACCCCGGCGAACTCGTGCACCAGCAGTAGTAGTAGGTATGGAATCGATAGGGCGAGCGCGCTCGAGACCTGGCTCAGCCCGTCTGGCTGCGACATGCCAAGTGCGCCGAACACCCAGGCAGCCGCCACGTTAACCGCCGCCGACCCAAAGAGCAGCGCGATCAGAATTGTGGCGCGCCGCGGGTGCCGAATGGCTCGCGCCACGGTCAGCGCGAAGACCACCACGAATACCGCCTGGCTGAGTACTTGGATTAGATCGACAGCCAGCATGAGGGGCCACCCCTTCCAAATCGAACGCTACACCAAGCACGCAGCTCGGAGGCTAATGTTACGCCGAAACAGGAGCGGAGCTACAATCGCTGGCACGGTCTTGGAGAACAAGATGGTGGCTCTGGCACTGTGCCTTTCTCGACGATACGCCTCGATGGCCCAATGGGGCATCTGCTGGGCTGTGCTTTTTGGCGCATTGGCCTGCGGCGCTCCTGCTCGTCAAGCAGGCTCGACCGGCGATGGGCCCACGGGCCGGGCCGGCGCCCCGGTTGCGATCAAGACTCTGACGATTGGGGCGCTCGATGGCGTCAAGTCCTATGGCAGCTTCGAGTATCCGGGCGGTGGGCTCGCGTCGTTGAGTGAGATCGGTTCGAACGGCCTGGTGACCGACGGCGTTGCGGGAGGGCTCGAGCCGCGCCTGGCCACCGCGTTGCCCTCGTTTGACGATAACACGATCAAGATTTTTCCGGACGGTCGCATGCAGACCACCTGGAAGCTGCGCGACAACGTGCTGTGGCACGATGGCGTGCCCTTTACGGCGGACGACATCGTGTTCAGCGCTGAGATCGGTCGAGATCCCATAGGACAGAGCGGTACCACGTATCGGTTCATCGAGAGCGTGGATGCTCCTGATCCGCACACTGCCGTGATCAACTGGAAGACCACCTATTTCAAGCCGCTCGAGCTCCCACTGGCCGAGTTGTGGCCGTATCCGAAGCACCTGCTGGAAGAATCGTATCGCTCTGGAGACACGGCAGCCTTCCAGAGCCTGCCCTACTTCACCTCAGCCTACGTGCATCTGGGGCCATTCCGTCTCATCGATTGGGGTATGGGTGAAGAGCAGGTCTTCGAACGGTTCGACCGCTACTTCCGCGGCCCACCGCGCGTGGACCGGGTGATCATTCGAACCATCCCCGATCCAAATACGCTGTACGCCAATCTGAAAGCGAGGGCAGTCGACATCGCGCCTGAGAAGACGATGCCTTCCGATCTGTCTCTCAGCCTGCGCGACGAATGGCAGCGGAGCAGTGGCGGCGTGGTACGACAACGGCAGGAGAACTGGCGGTATCTGCTGGTGCAGTTGAACTCAGAGTGGGCTCGCCCGGTGGAGGTCGCCGAGGACATCCGGGTGCGCCGAGGTCTCTACGCAGCTATAGACCTGGAGGCGCTCCGCGCGTTCGCTCTGCCCGGAGTACCGGACACCAATGCCGACTCCTTCATGTATCAGAGCGATCCCCGCGCACCCACGGTCGGAAAGCCGTTCGCGCGCTACCGCCACGACCCAGCGATGGCGATGCAGGAATTAGCCAATGCCGGGTGGCGCTCGGTTGATGGTCGCGTAATAAACGCGGCTGGCGAGCCGGTCCAGCTTTCGCTCCGCGGGTCACCGATCGACACCAAAGAGGTAGCAGTCATCGCTCAGTACTGGCGGACGCTAGGCCTAGCGGTGACGGAGGAGGTCGTTCCCCCCGCGCGTCAGCAGGATCGTGAGTACCGCGCGAAATTCGCGTCATTTGAGATTCAATCACGCGAGCCGGGCGACCACATCGTCGGGAATTTCGATTCGCGGCGCCGGCCGACGCCCGACAACAGCTATGTCGGGAGCAATCCAACGAGCTACATCAATCCGGCCATGGATCGCCTGATCGACCGATTGTCGGGAACGCTCGATGAGGGCCAACAAGCGCTCATTCTCAAAGACATGGGCGAGACCCTGGCGGCCGACCTTCCGGTGCTGCCGACCTACTTCCGAGTGCAGATGGCGGCGGTGATTAGCGGCGTACGTGCCCTGGACGATTACCCTGGTATGACCCAGCCGCGAGCCCTGGCCCGCAACGCGTATCTTTGGGACCGCGACTGACAGACCGGATCGGATTTGCGGCTTATCGTGTCGTTGCGCACCAGGCGTAGTATTCCCAGGCGCGCCCGGCCGGCGGCCCCTCGATCTGTGAGCTCTCGCGCACGGCTTCCTCAGCTGTAAAGGCGCGAATCTTGCTCGCGTCGCCCCCCGCGGCGGCCAGCATCTTCAGCTGCAGCTCAGCGCTTTCTTCGAGCCAACAGGCAGCTACCAGCGCACGGCGGACGTTGGGCTGAGCGACCGCGAAGCCGTGGCCACGCATCATGACCGCGGGGGCACCACCCAGCGATGTGACAAGGGCATCCCCGAGCTCACGACTACGGATCAGGCCGATGCGTTCGTACTCCGGCACTCCAGGCCCGAACATGCCGGCTAGGTTGTAGACGACGCGATGCGGCTGTCCAATCTGGGTGAGCGCAATCGAGCCGGGCGGGTGCGCGTGCACCACCCCTTCCACGTCGGGCCGGGCGGCGTAGATCCGAGCGTGAATCCAGAACTCACTGTTGGGCTCGCCATCACCACTCAACTGGTTGCCATTGGTGTCGAGTACCAAGAGGCGGCTCGCATCGGCAAAGGCGGGACTGCGGCGGGTGGGGAATATGAATGTATCGGTCCCCGGAATGCGAGCGCTGACGTGCCCGAACGCATTCGATAGCCCAAAATGCTCGATGATGCGGTTCGCGGTGGCCACATCCTGGCGCAGCTCATTCTCACTGGATGTCAATAGCCACTCCTCTAGATAAGCTGGGGAACTATACGCGCGGCCTAGTCACCAGCCACACATTGCACCTATAACCAGGCGACTCCAGGCAGGGTTACTCGTGGGACTAGAGCTGAATCGCTAATTGGATCGAGGAGGGCAGATGCCGGTACTGGAACGCACGTATGGCCGTGAGGCGCACTCGGTCATTGATGAGTTGCTCATCTCTTCCGATTCCCACGTGATCGAGCCGGAAGGCTTGTGGAAGAAGGAGATGCCTCTCGCATTCCGGGCCCAGGCTCCCGATTTTGGCGGCCAACGCCGCAATGACCACCCGGGGGCTATGGACAAAACCAAGCGTGCATCCGAAATGGCCGCGGACGGAGTCAGCGCCGAAGTCCTCTACCCAACGCACGGCCTACGGGTCCTCAGCCTTGACGACCCCGAGCTAGAGCAGGCCTGCTGCCACGTCTACAACGATTGGCTCATCGACTATTGCGCCGCCGCTCCCGACCGGCTGATTGGGCTGGCTATGCTATCGATGTATGACATCGATGGGGCGATCCAGGAGATGGAGCGTTGCCGGCTGGCTGGGATGCGCGGTGCCGTCATCTGGCAGGTTCCACCGCCGGAGCTCGCTTTCACCTCGGATCATTACGAACGCTTTTGGGCGGCCGCCCAGGACATGGACATGCCCATCAACCTGCACATCCTCAGCGGCCACGGCTACAGCCGCGAGCGAGCCCTTGGACGTACAGGCGTGTCGCCAAGCCCAGCGGTCGAGATCGCGCGCACCAGCGTGAACGAGAAGATGACCCAGGCGATGGATTCGCTTTACGACCTGATCTTCTCAGGCGTCTTCGAGCGGTTCCCACGCCTCAAGCTGGTCATGGTCGAGAACGAGATCGGCTGGATGCCTTTCTTGCTCGAACAATGGGACTACTATTTCAAGCGGAATCCGTCGGGCCGCACTGACATGATCCTTAAACGCCCGCCCAGCGAATATTTCCACGACAACGTCTACGCGACCTTCTTCAATGACGCGGTCGGCGGTCACATGCTGTCATGGTGGGGCGCCGACAACTGCATGTGGTCCAACGATTATCCCCACGGCAACTCGACGTGGGGTCATTCTCGCGAAGTCGTCGCGCGCGACCTGGGCGATCTGCCGGGAGCGCTGCGAGCCAAGCTCGTCCGCGAGAATGTCGCGCAGCTCTATAGCTTCCCGATCCCCTCGCCCATCGGCGGGCGTTCGTAAGCCCCCGGTGACCCGAAGGAGAAGCGACATGCAAACGCCAGCGCTGGGCTCTTGGGCAGTGGCTCTCTTGGTGGCGATGACCACGGTACTCATGGGGTGCGTGGCGCCCAGCGGGCAGACCACGACCGCGCCCTCTGTCCAACAACCGAGCGCTCCCAAGCGGATAACGGTCGCCATGATGGGAAATCCGGTCTCCCCCATCGACCGGTTCATCGGGGGACGGAGTGGCGGCGGTATTCCTGGGGAAGCCGAATTCGCCAAGATGGTCGGCAGCGGCCTCACGGTCGGCAAAGACCTCGACTCCGAATTTATGCCTCAACTCGCCGAGGCGGTCCCATCCACGGACAACGGGCTGTGGCAAACATTTGCCGATGGCACCATGAAGACGACCTGGAAGATCCGATCCGGCGCCATGTGGCACGACGGCGTCGCCCTGACCTCATCAGATTTCCTGTTCACCACCAAGCTCGAGCAAGACAAGGACCTTCCCGTCGTCGTGAGCCCTGGCTATAAGATCATCTCGTCGATCGATGCGCCCGACCCCCAAACCATTACCGTCACCTGGAAAAGCCCGTTCATCACCGCGGACGTCTTCTTCGCGGACCCACCGATTCCTCAGCACATCCTTGAGCAACCCTATCAAGCCAATAAAGACAGCCTGGCCGGCCTGCGTTATTGGAGCACCGAGTTTGTGGGAGCTGGACCCTACCGCGTTACGCAATGGGTGCAAGACCAATACGCAATTCTGGATGCGTTCGACAGCTTCCCCCTGGGCCGCCCGAAGATCGACCAAATAGTCGTGAAGTTCCTGGCCGATGAGAACGCTTTCATCGGTAACATCCTCGCTGGAGAGATTGACGCTACTCTGGGGAAGAGCATCACCTATGAGCAAGCTGAGGATATCAAGCTGCAGTGGGCGGCCGGCCATGTTGAGACCCGTCCGGAAACAGTTATCAAGATGTGGCCGCAGTTCCTGGATCCGAAGCCTGCGATCATGCTCAACGTCGACTACCGCAAGGCGCTGTTCTATGCCATCAATCGGCAGGAGCTGGTCGATAGTCTGGTTCCAGGACGCGTTTCCGCGGTGGCCAATTCCGTGCTCCTGCCCACGGAACCTCTCTTCAAGGATGCTGAGGCAAGCGCCGTGAGGTATGAGTATGATCCGCGGAAGGCCGCGGACCTGCTCCAACAGATCGGCTATGCAAAAGGACCAGATGGGACCCTGCGCGATGCGAATGGTGAGCCGTTAACGGTTCAGATCCAGGCAACCGGCGAGGCTCAGAACACCAAGCCGAGCTTTGCCATAGCCGACTACTGGAAGCGCATTGGCGTGGCGGCCGATGTAGACGTAGTGCCGGTCCAGCTGCAAAACGACAAGAAATATCGGGCCGAATTCCCTGGTTTGAGTCTCCAGGGAAGCACCAGCGGGATCCCGAAGATCGGCGAGCTGAGCAGCTCACAGGCTCGGGTGGCCGACAACAATTACGTGGGAAGAAACTACGCTCGCTACGCTAATCCCGAGTTCGATGGCCTGATCAACGACCTGTTCGCTGCCATTCCGACCCCCCAACGAACGAAGGCCCTGCAGAACGCTATCCATTGGATGACCGATCAGGTCGTCATGTACAGCCTGTACTACTCGGTCGCGCCCACCATGATTAGCAATCGCTTGTTAAATGCGGGCTTCTACCCGAGTTGGAACTCCTACGAATGGGACGTGAAGCCTTAGGCTTGACCGAGCGTAGCGGTATGGAGCGACCCCGGGATGCATTGTCCGAGGGACACCTGAAGCATCGGCCGTTAACTAAGCTGTTCTTCCAGCCGGCCCAGACACTGCATAGTGGGAAGGACATCCGCCAGGCTTGATTTCGGCGAGCGTTTTTCTGCGATCGCCGCGAAAAACTCTCGGTCCTCCAGCTCCACCCCGTTGAGCGATACATCCACTTTTGATACGTCGATGGGCTTGTCGTTCCCATCCACCAGGTCATCGTAGAGCGCTTTGTACGTGCCGTGGTCGCAGATATAGCGGAAGAACGATCCGAACGGTCCCTCGTTATTGAAAGAAAGCGATAGCGTCAGGATCGACCCGGACGGCACCTTGAGCTGAATGCTCATGTCCATTGCGATGCCCAGGTCGGGATGGATCGGCCCCTGGATGGCGTGCTCGATGATTGGCTGCTCGCCAGTCTGGTGCATGAACAGGTCCACGGTATGGCACGCGTGGTGCCACAGCAAATGGTCGGTCCAGCTTCGCGGCTGCCCGAGCGCGTTCATATTGGTCCGACGGAAGAAGTAGGTCTGCACGTCCATCTGTTGGATTTTGAGCTCGCCCTGTTGGATCCGGTTATGCACCCATTGATGGCTGGGGTTGAAGCGCCGCACATGGCCGGCCATCGCCACCACGCCGGTTTCTTTTTGCACAGCGACCAGGCGTTCAGCGTCCGCTGTTGAGTCCGTGATGGGGATCTCGATCAGCACGTGTTTCCCCGCCCGCATGCACTGCTCCGCCTGCTGGGCGTGGATCTGCGTGGGACTCGCGATGATCACCGCTTCCAGCCCCGGCAGGGCGAGCATCTCCTCGAAACTGCTCGCGACGTGCAGAATCGACCACTTGGCGGCGAACTCCTCGACCCCAGCGGGCCGTCCCCCTGCCGCCGAGATCACTTCGACGCCGGCGATGTTCTGGATCGCCTCCGCATGGCGGGTGCCGAACGCACCACCCCCCGCAATGGCAACTTTCATGAGGGGCCGCTAAACAAAATCGGGCTCCGGTGCGAGGTCGATCATCAGCGCGTTCTCGGCTCGGATGGGCACGCCCCGTGCCGCGATCTCTTCCTCGACTCGTTCGCTGGGCATGTCCCAGAGGGTCGACAGGTACTCGGCGAGGCGCTGACGCTGCCCATCGCTCAGCGTGCTTAATTCGATCTTGAAGACACGTTTTCTTCCAAGACGCGGCAGCTTTGCGTATTCCGCCGTCGGACCCTCGATGGGCACCCGGTTACGGCCGAAAATCTTTGTGAACGCTTCGGCTCGCTCATCGCTTACGACGAGCACATATCGGCTTGCCATTCCTACCTTGTATCCCTCTACCGACTAAGTCAACTGTAAGGGATGCGCGGGGTTGGCGAGGACCGAGCTTGAAGGTGCGCTCGTACTCCAGATCAGCGCGGGAGTTGCTGACCGCTAGTAGCGACCGCCGCCCCGATTGTCGGACCTGGCCGGCCGATGGCGCTCGAAGCAATCCGAGCAGTAGACCGGGCGATCGTTGCGCGGCTGGAATGGCACCTGAGTGTCTTTTCCACAATCGGCGCACACAGCGGCGAACATCTGCCGCGGGCCACGGTCGTAACCGCCGCCGAAGCCTCCTCCTGCGCCGTATGATCCGCCGCCGCTGGCGTTGCGGGCGGCTCGGCAGGTGGGGCAACGACTGGGGTCATTCTGAAGCCCCCGGCTGGAGAAGAACTCCTGCTCGCCGGAGGTAAACACAAACGTTTGGCCACAGTCCCGACAGGTTAGGTCTCGATCAGTAAACATGCGCTGACTCCTTAGGTCAGAAGCTGGCGAAACGTTCAGCACACGTTGAGCGAGAGAACGGAGAAGGGCAAACCAAAGGAAGTCCTACCCAGAACCTGCATGCGGGTGCGCTTGTCAAATTCCGCAAGCGCAAGTGTACTCGACAAAGGACCTAAACGCGAGTTTTCAACGAGTTGAGACAAGCCAGATGCGAAAGCGGGGGCTGCCATGAGCAGGCTCGCCCTATGGACGAGCGCGACGCAGACGGCGCTGGGTTAGCTGAGGGTGGTGTAGTAGACGACGAGCGTGCCCAGCAGCAGGACCGGGGCGAAGAAGTCAAAGGCAACGATGGCGATGCCGCCGAGGGGGCCCATTTTTCGGCTGGCTATCCGATCGGTGAGATGGACGCCGCCCGCACCTAGCTGAAACACCGATATCCCGATGGCCGCAGCAGTCCAGAACTCCGGTCCGTACCAGCGCGTCAGCAGCCCAAGCACCGCGAAGCCCAACGTGGCCGCGGATAGCTCATAGTGGAAGGGATTCCCGGCTGGCCAGCCGATGGCCTCCGCCACCTGGCGCTCCCGAAGCGCGTGGCCGATAGCCACCCCGAGGCCGCCACAACCGACGTAGCCAAAGAGAAGCACCTGCAGGGTAATTTGGGCTCCTGTGTTGAGGGTGCGCTGCTCGGCTGGTAGTCCGAGCAGCGCAGCCGCGGAGATGGTCAGGCAAACAGCGAGGCTCAAGGGAAAGACGATTCCGACCACCCGCGCCATGAACCGTCCTCCTACACTAATCTTGTTTCAGAATTGTTTTCAGCAACTCACAACGGGCGGGAGCTGGGCTGGGCCGCCTCCCGCCCACTCATCCGGAGCTATAATCGCTCCAGCGTTGGGCTTCCGCCCTGGCGTAAATTGCCCCTCTGAGTAATGAGTCATGCCAACCTATGTCTACGCATGCCAGGCTTGTCGCCAGATAGTCGAGCGTCGGCAGAGCTTTCGAGATGATCCCCTGACGGCGTGCGAGGAGTGTGGCGGCGAGCTTCGCAAGGTGATACAGCCGGTGGGCATCATCTTCAATAGAAGCAGCTCCTCGTTCTCTGATCGTGAGGCTGGTGATCACGAGGCCGCAAGCGCGTCCCCGATTCCGGAGGCGAGTGGAGGAGAATCTTCGCCCACTGAATCGGCGTCCGGCAGCACGACGCCAGCTCCCGCAGCGCCAGAGAGCGCGCCGGCTAAGGAATCCACTGCGCCGACCAAAGAGCCCTCGGCGCCGGCGGTAGCCAGCCCACCCCCTAGCGATCCCCCTGATGATGGTCACCGCCCGGCACAACGCGGATCCAGATGGACCGCGTTCATCCGATGATTCGGCGCCGGATTCGACGTTCGCTAACCTTCGACGCGGTTTAGAAAGTCGCCGACCACCGCGACGAAGGCTTCGGTTTGGTCCCACATCGGCCAGTGGCCGCAGTTATCGAAGCAGTGCAGTTCCGAGTTCGGCAGGACCTCGAACGTGCGATAGCCGCGCTCGATAGGGTTTCCATGGTCGTTCTTGCCCCAGAGGATGAGCGTCCTGCGGTCGTAAGCGGCCTGAAGCTCATCTGGTTTCAGCGGTTGGACGTCGCTGGTCGAGGCGTTCGCTCGATTCTGCCCGGCCTCGCTCTGATGGAGGCTCATCTCATAGCGTAGCTGGATCAGCTCGTCGGTCACCAGTTCCTTGCGATGCAGTGTTCCCATCGTCAGATTCCGCATGCTCTCTAGGCCCGGACGGTAGGACCGCAGCACCTCACCGTGCTCACGGGAGGCTTCCCGCGCCTCCGCCGAAAGGGGCACGGCCACCCCTGCCCCGGCGATCAGGACCACCCGGTCCACCCTGGAGTCCTCGATGGCGAGACGTAGTGAAGGGAGGACTCCCATGGAATTGCCGAGTACATGGAATCGGTCCACTCCCATCGCGGTCATGAACGCCTTCGCGTGATCGATGCGGAAGCGAACCGAGTTGTCAGCGGGCGCCTCCGTCAGGCCAAACCCGGGACCATCCGGCGCATATACCGCGAGACCGGCCGCAGCCAGCGGTTCGATGCAGGGACCATAGATGACTCGGGCAGCGCCCCCGGGCGCTCCCCCGTGGAGAATGAGCAGCGGGTGGCCAGACCCGGCCTGGAGATAATGGGTTTTCACACCGGCCACCGTCACGAATTGGTCGGGCAGGCGCGTGATGGCCCGCGTGGTTGTCGTTGCCATCCCATCCCCTCCCTAAATCCTGCGCTATTACGACGCCTACTTTAGCCCGTCCCTGCGATGACTTCCATTCGGGACAGATGGAACGCATAACAGTGAGCATGGCCTCCCGCAGCTATGACGGAGTTCGTCCGATGATCGCGGGGTGAGGTGACCCTGCCCGGTGTTGAGCTGCAGGTCACCGTGGACAACCGAGTCGTTCGAGGAGGTCCTCACCGGACTGCCGCAGGTCGGGGGCATCGCCGTCACCCATCGCTAGCGTTCTGGCAAAGATGATCTCCGACAGTTCTGCGAAGGTAGAAGTCGAACGGCTCGAGGAAGCACCCGCGAAAAGCGACGAGTCCATCAGCGACCTTGATCCAAGCCATTTCAGCGCCTCGACCCCGGCGGGCCCGGGCCGGAAGAGCTCATAGTTTCGCTGCTTCGCTTCCAGGTAGAAAGCGGCCACGTGTTGGCCCAGCCGGCGCTCTCCGACTATTTCAGGGAGTTAGCCTTCACCACTGGCGGCCAGAATTTACGCGACCTAGACTCGGTCTCTCTTCCGGTGCGCGTCTTCGATCCATCCCCCCTAGTCACGTCGAAGCGAGGGAGCGTATTGGGAGAACTGCTCAAACGGGTGGACTACTTGCTCGTCGAGGATGCCGATCTCCGTCC
>DASXTD010000034.1:0-1950 GCA_036505655.1 Chloroflexota bacterium | reverse complement strand
GATGACCCAAGGATCCTCCAGGTTTGTCGATGGGCCCTGGAGGACGAGGGATTCGTGGTCGAAACGGCCGATGATGGGCCCGTGGCCCTCCAGTTCGCTCAGGAACGCCCGCCTGCGCTGGTGGTCCTGGACGTAACCCTGCCCACTGCGAATGGGAATGCGGTAGTCCAAGGTCTACAGGCGAGCGGGCGCGCCGTGCCGCCCATCCTGGTGATGACCGGGGACGGGCAGGCCCGCCAAAAGGCGGCCGAGCTGGGTGCTTATGAATACGTGCGCAAGCCGTTCGACGTCAATGAATTCGTGGCGGCGGTGCAGCGCGGCCTGGGAGCATCCTAGCCGCTAGGACCTGCGCTTGAACCGCGTCAGGGCCAATGCTATGGTCGCGCAGCGCCCGCGACGGGGAGGCCACCATGCTGACCGCTGAAGACAATGAGCTGCTGACCCGCATCGGGCCCGGTACACCGGCCGGCGAGTATTTCCGGCGCTACTGGCACCCGGTTGCCATGCTGCCGGAGATCTCCGCCGAAGCGCCCACCAAATTCGTCCGCATACTGGGCGAGGACCTCGTCCTGTTCCTCGATAAGAGCGGGAACGTGGGGCTGATCGGCGACCATTGCCCCCATCGCGGCGCCTCGCTGCTATACGGCCGTGTCGAGGAGCGCGGGATCGCCTGCGCCTATCACGGCTGGCTCTACGACACGCAGGGCAACTGCCTGGAGACGCCGGCCGAGCCCGCCGGGAGCCTCCTCCACCTCACGGTCAAGCACAAAGCCTATCCGGTGCGTGAGCACTACGGAATGTACTGGACCTACATGGGTCCCCTTCCCGCTCCCGTTCTCCCCCGGTATGACCTGGCCGAAATGGGGCCGATCCACGCCATCAAGCTCACACCCCAGTTCGACTGCAACTGGCTCCAGATCCTGGAGAACCACGTCGACCAATCCCATCCGCCCATTCTCCACCAGGACACCGAAGGGGGCGCCAAGGCGGTCAACACAACCCGCGGGCGCATCGACGAAGTCACGGAGATGGAATACCTCGAAACTCCCTGGGGCATCCGACGCCGTCAGGAGCGCAAGGGCTGGGCCGACCTGGATCTGATCGCCTTCCCCTGCACTCAGCGCATCTTCAATGACTTCTCCATCAAGGTGCCCATTGACGATACGCACACCCGCCAGTACAGCATCTACACCGAAATGCCCCTGGACGGCTCCGACAAAGCCGATAGGGCATCAACCCACGCCATTGAGTACTACCTGGAATCGCCTGGCGACGGAAAGACCCCGTCTGATGCGATCCACCCATTTGCCCGCTATCGCATGGACCTACTCCGCTTCCAGGACGTTATGGCACTGGAGACACAGGGCCCCATCGCCGACCGCACTGTCGAGCGCCTGGCTACCGCGGACAGGGGCGTGGTCCTCCTGCGCGAGATGCTAAAGCGGGAGATCGAGAAAGTTCAACGCGGCCTGGACCCGCTCGGCGTTGTCCGTGAACCGGGCGAAGAAGTCATCGACACGCTCTTCCCACGTTATGTCGAGCTAGTGGAAAAGGGCGAGATTCGTCCACCTGTCTATCGCACGGGAGGGACGCGCCTATACTCATCCGAGCCGGGGCTCAACCCCCGCAGCGAGTGGCTGGGCTGAAGATTGCAGTCTGGGTAGCTCAGCAACTCGAGCCAGCTCTGGTACCATCGCAAGGAAATGATTGCCACTGCCCCCCGCCCGCGAGACTGGTTGTTCCTGGCCCCGTTCGCCGTTTACACCGCCCTGGCGATTGGCCTCCTGATCCTCGGCCTCGGGGCCGGGCTCGCCGTTTCCGAGCCTGTCAGGGTGCGGTTTCACGAGTGGGGCCAGGCGGGAGGCGTGGCGGGCTTCTTGTGGGAGGCGATGGCCAGGGCCCCGCGGCTCAGCGAGCCGACGCCAGCCATAGTTGTCGACTACCTGCTGA
>DASXTD010000033.1:0-5552 GCA_036505655.1 Chloroflexota bacterium | reverse complement strand
CGCTCCGCCCCGTCTGGAAGTCGAGCGCACTGATTACGGCTTCCGGTACGCCGGGGTGTATCCACGCGTGGAAGCGGACGGATCGGAGTCTGACTACGTGCGCATCTACCAGTTCGTCATGCCATTTCAGCAGTTTCGCGCTCAGCAAGCCGCCGCCCGCGGTCGGGGCGGAGATGTCATTCCGCAGGTACGCGGGCATCTCTGGGTGCCGATCGACGACGAGACCACCTGGATCTACAACTGGATGTACGCATCCGACCCCGACCAACCATTCACGCCCGAGTTCGTGCGCCAGTCCGAAATCGGCTCCGGCCGCGGTACCGATGACGAGGTCGGTACGCAGCGGAAGCGGACCCGCGCCAATGACTGGCTGATCGATCGACAGATGCAGAAGACCGAGAACTACACGGGTATTTTCGGCATCAACAGCCAGGACCTCGCCGTCCAGGAGAGCATGGGCCCCATCGTGGACCGCTCCCGCGAGCACCTGGGCACTACGGACCAGGCGATCATGACCATGCGCCAGCTGTTCCTAGCCGCGATCAAAGATCTCCAGGAAGGCATCGACCCGCCCGGCGTCAATCCGGACAGCCACCGGGGCGTACGGGCGGCCGACGTCGTCTTGGAAAAAGGCGCCCGCTGGCAGGACGCGGCCCAGAACCTCCTCGCCGCCCGCCGCTAGTCCGAGCTTGGAACGGTGAAACCGAAGTTCGCTGAAGGAGTCCGGTCACCCTCACCCCAACCCTCTCCCAAAGGGAGAGGGGGCAAGCCGTTCTCGCCTCGCCCTCTGGGAGAGGCCGGCCGTTCCGCTGCAGGCGGATAAGGCCGGGTGAGGGTGATTATTGGCGCCTTCGACCTATTCGACGGATTTTTGACCCACGCGCTAAAAGGGCATGCCCTGGACGCCCTGACAGCCGAGGAGCGCACCGATCTCACCTAGATGCTGCTGCTTGTGAACCACCAGGTAAACCGACAGCCGTGACGCCAGTGGTTGGGGGCCTCTCGCCGTCTCGATTTGCTGCTCCAGGGCGTCCGGGCGAAGGCTCGAGAGGTAATCGGTCGTCGAAACCGAGACCGCTTGGGCGTATTCGAGCAAGGCAGCGATGTCCGGCTTCCCCTCGAAAGTCCAGATGCTGTCAGGATCGAATCCGAGCCGGTTCCTCCAACCTCCAATCTCGAAAACCGGCGGCGACCCCAGGATTCGGTGCACGATGCTATCCGCGCTGTAGGCCGTGTGCATGAACGTCGCGCCAATCGTATTTGCTTGCGAGCCGGGCAGTCTCCAGGCAGCCTGTTCCGGTGTGACCCGGCTGAACACCTGCACCATCAGCCGATCGGCGTTCGCTGCTTGATCTTTCATCAGGGCTAGTGCGTCCATCATGACTCTCCTGGTTATCTAGTTAGACGCGAAGCGCGCGGGGTCCCAGGCGCTGGCGGGGAGCGCGGTTTCGCCGCGGAGTACGTAGTCGGCCACGATGGCCGCCGTCACGGGCGTCAACATGATGCCGTTCCGGTAGTGGCCGGTGGCAATCGTGAGGTTATCCCAGCCGGGCGCCGGTCCCACAATCGGCACCTCATCAGGCGAGCCCGGGCGCAGACCCGTCCAGGCGCGATCGAAACGAGCACTGGCTAGCGCTGGGCAGACGGCCGGTGCTGTGCTGAGCAGCCAGGCCAGGCCCGCCGGCGTCAGGCTCTTGTCAAAGCCCGCTCGCTCGTCCGTCGCGCCCACTATCACCGTTCCGTCCCTGCGTGGCAGCAAATAGACACCACGTCCATACACAACCCGTCGCAGGGGAACCCCGATGGCAGCCAGAGCCAGAATTTGCCCACGAGCGGGGAAAACTGGCAGATCGAAGCCCAGATCAGCGCTCCACCTACTCGCCCATGCGCCCGGTGCCAGCACGACGTGGCCCGCCGCGATGTCTCCGCCGCTCGTCTGGACGGCCGTGGCCACCGCACCATCGCGCTTGATACCCAGAGCTTCGGTGCCCACGCAGAATTCGACTCCCCGATGCGCAGCGGCGCGCGCCAACGCCTGGGTGAACCGGAGCGGATGAATCTGAAAACCGTCTGGATCAAATAGCGCCCCCCGGAGATCGGGAGCCAGGTTCGGCTCTTGCTCCAGTACCTCCTTTGGCTCCAACCACCGAAGCTCGTGGCCGGCGTGCTGGAGCTGGCGCGTCTTTTTTAGCAGCGTCTGCTCCCCGGCGGCGTCATGAGCCAGCTCCAGCACGCCGGTCCGCACATACTCCACGTCCACGCCGGCGTCGTCTCGGAGCGCTTCCGCCAGGGCCGGCAATCGGCGGTGACTCTCCATCGCCAGGGCAAATAGTGCCGCGTCAGTGGCGTGGATGCGCGGCGCCAGGATCCCCGCCGCCGCCCCTGAAGACTCGGAGGCAATCCCGCTCCGCTCCAGCACTCGGACGCGCGCGCCCTCGCCGGCCAGCGCCCAGGCGATGGCGCAGCCGATGACCCCACCGCCCACTACCACCACCTCGGGCGCAGGCCCCCGGCTAAGCGAGCTCATCGCCGAGCTGCACGATGCACTCTGACTCGGGTCCTCACCACCTGGGGCCGTAAGAAGTCGGCTACCGCGTGATTGAACTTCGTCGGCTGGTCGGTCGGCACAAAATGGCCGCATTGGTCGAAGATCACGAGCTTGGAGCCCGGGATAAGCTGGTGGGTCTTCTCCCCCATTTCCAGGACGTTAGTGGTATCGTCGCGGCCCCACACGACCAGCGTGGGAGCCGTGATCAACGGCAGGCGGCGCAGCGTGTTGTAGCGTTGGCGCGTGAGGGGATTGTTCATGTGGTTGAGGATCTTTTGATAGGCATCAACCACCCCGGGGCGCCTGCTGCGCTCGTAGTGATTCTCGGCTATCTCATCCAAATCGAGACCGGAGTCAGCGAACCGTGCTTCGACGCCTTGACGTACGGCGTCCTTTGAAGGCATCTGAAACTTGGTCATGCTTGGCAGCGTGCGGGGGGCCGTGCCGCCGGCCGCCACCAGGACGAGCTTCTCCACCCGTTCGGGGCTCTCGTAGGCGAACAGGGACGCCAGCCAGCCCCCCATCGAATGGCCCACGATGTGCGATTTACGTATCCCGAGCGAATCCTGGAACTCGCGGATGAAGTCAACCAGGTAGGCGAACGAATACTCCATGTCCAGCCGATCACCCTCGCCCCAGCCCAGGAAGTCAGGAGCCAGGACGCGGAGCCCCTCCTTGCTGAGCGGCTCCAGGTTGAGCAGCCAGCTGTCTCCGCCAGCCGTGAAACCAACCCCGTGTAAGAGGATCGTTGGGAAGCCGGTCCCCGCCTCCAGGTACCGCGTCTTACCGTGGCTGAGCGTCACATACTGCTCGGTGACCGTCGCGACCGCCATCCCTCGCCCCCCTCCATCTTCATCATGCACACGATGTCCCGCACGTACTACCACAAGCGTCGCAGGGACGTCACCTGAGAACCGGCCACCCCGAACCGAATCGTTACAATACAGAAGCCCTCCCCAAGATGACAACTTCTGGAGCCGATGGTGAGCGAGACTGTTCTGGTCGGCATGAGCGGCGGAGTCGATAGCTCGGTCGCGGCCGCGCTCTTGGTAGACCAGGGGTACCGGGTCATCGGCATCACGCTGAACGTGTGGCCCGAAGGCGAAGAGGTACCGGTAATCGAGCGCGAGGACGCTTGCTGCGCTCTAGGCGCCGTCGAGGACGCTCGCCGCGTTTGTGCTCTGCTGGGCGTCCCCCACTACACCGTGAATTTTCGGGATACGTTTCACCGCCAGGTGATCGACAATTTCGTGGATGAGTATCGCAAGGGACGCACCCCGAATCCGTGCGTGCGCTGCAACCAGTTCATCAAGTTCGACGCCCTGCTCGCCAAGGCCAATGCCCTGGGAGCCGAGCTGGTGGCGACCGGCCATTACGCGCGGATCGATCGCACCCAGTCGGGCCGGTGGGCTCTGCGCAAGGCCCTCGACACTTCTAAGGACCAGACCTATGTCCTCTATGTCATGAGCCAGGAGCGGCTCGCTCGAACGCTGTTCCCGCTCGGGGAGCTGAGTAAGGAGCGCACTCGGGCGATCGCCCACGAGCTGCGGCTGCACGTGGCCGGGAAGCCCGAGAGCCAGGAGATTTGCTTCGTCCCCACGCGCAACTACCGCGACTACCTGCGCACTCACGCGGAAGACACGCTGCGCCCAGGCCCCATCGTCGACCAGAGCGGCCAGGTGCGCGGCGAGCACCAGGGCATTCCGCTTTACACCCTCGGCCAGCGCAAGGGCTTGGGCATCGCCTCCGAGCGGCCGCTGTTCGTCACCAGCATCCAAGCAGATACCAACACAGTCGTCATCGGCGACGAGTCCGATCTCTATTGCAGCGAGGCCTATGCGGAGGACGTCCACTGGATGGCAGACGAGGGCCTGGGCGGACCCGTTCGAGTTCTCGCCAAGGCACGCTACAAGGCCGCGCCGGCCTGGGCCACCATCGAGCCCGGGGATGGCGCTCGAGCCAGGATTCAGTTCGATGAGCCGCAGCGCGCGCTCACGCCGGGCCAAACCATCGTGTTCTACGATGATGACTGGGTGCTCGGCGGCGGAGTCCTCGCAACTACTCCCTCTCCCTCTGGGAGAGGGTTGGGGTGAGGGCGTGACCGAAGTCAGCACTCAGGACTCGGCACTCAGCACTCAAGAGAAGCTAGCGTGCCTCCGGAGCCTCCTGCGAGACATGGGATCAGTCCTGGTCGCGTATTCGGGCGGAGTCGACTCGACCTTCCTGGTCAAAGTGGCTGCCGACGTCCTGGGCCCGCGGGCCATCGCGGCAACAGCCCGCTCCGCCAGCTATCCCGCGCAAGAGCTGGAAGATGCGAGCGCGGTGGCACGTCAGATCGGCATCCGCCACATGGTGATCGACACCCATGAGACGGAACAAGAAGCCTATCTCTCCAATCCCACCAACCGCTGCTATCACTGCAAAGTCGAGCTATGGAGCACCCTGGAGCCGGTCGCCCATGAGCTCGGCATCGCGGTGCTGGCCGACGGGTTCAACGTAGACGACGAGGGCGACATTCGCCCCGGGGCCAAAGCCGGCCGCGAGGCTGGGGCCCGCAGTCCGCTCCGTGAAGCCGGTCTGACCAAGCTAGAAGTTCGCCAGCTCTCCCGCCAACTGGGCCTGCCCACCTGGGACAAGCCCCCCATGGCGTGCCTCTCCTCCCGGGTCCCCTACGGCGAGCGCATCTCCCTGGATAAGCTCCAACGCATCGACCGCGCCGAGCAGATGCTCCGCGAGCTGGGCTTCCGCCAGGTGCGCGTCCGCCACCATGACGGCCAGGTTGGGCCGGGCTCAATCGGCGGCCGGCGGGATGAAACCACTGGAACTGTGGCCCGAATTGAATTGCCTCCAGAGGACATCGGACGGTTCTTCGCCGAAGGACTGGCCGAGCCCGTCTCGAAGCGGCTCAAAGATCTCGGATTTCAGTACGTCACCGTGGACCTGGAAGGCTACCGCTCCGGCAGCCTGAACGAAGTGCTGACCCTCCGGCCCGTGTGAGGTCCGT